>RHAS01000006.1 GCA_010028615.1 Actinomycetota bacterium | reverse complement strand
GATCCTGGGTGTAATTCATTGTGTGTTCAATTAGTTTGTGCTGCACAAGTTTGGTGTAGCTGCCAAAGAAGTAGGCGACGAAATTGTATTCAGGGACATCGACTCCAACAGTCCAGCTGCCACCAACAATTTGTTCACTTGTTACAGTACCTTCCGCAACAGATAGCGAAGTTGGGCTGTACCACTGAGAAAGTTTCTTATCATCCATCCATGCCGACCAAAGGGTCTCTACAGGATACGGATATAGCCTCTCCACAGAGTAGAGAAATTTACGATCAGACATTAAACCTAAACTCCACTACGTCACCATCGCGCATGACATACTCTTTACCTTCCATGCGCACCTTACCTAGAGACTTAGCTTCAGCCATGGATCCAGCAGAGATCAAATCATCAAAAGACACTATCTCTGCTTTGATAAAGCCTTTCTGGAAGTCAGTATGGATGACTCCGGCCGCCTGCGGCGCAGTCCAGCCCTGCCTGATTGTCCATGCTCTGGCTTCTTTCGGCCCAGCAGTTAGGTAGGTTTGCAGCCCAAGGGTCTTAAAGCCAATACGCGCCAACTGGTCTAAACCTGATTCTTCCTGGCCCAGTGACGCTAGAAGTTCATTGGCTTCTTCTTTGGAAAGATCAATCAGTTCGCTCTCAACTTTGGCATCAAGAAAAACCGCTTCAGCCGGTGCGACTAAATCTGCCAGTTGTTTCCTCTTTTCTGCATTGGATAGCACGCTCTCATCAACGTTGAAGACATAAAGAATCGGTTTGGCCGTCAGCAGACCTAGCTCTTTGATTGGAGAGATATCCAGCTTAGAAACAGAGAGGGGTTTACCGTTATTTAGAAATTCAATAGCCTGATCGACGGTTTCCAGCACCAACGGTTCTGTCTTTTTACCCTTAACTTCTTTCTCAATTCGGGCTCGGGCTTTATCAAGGGTTTCCAAATCAGCCAAGATAAGTTCTGTGTTGATGGTCTCGATATCACTCGCTGCATCAACCTTGCCATCTACGTGCACCACATCCGGGTCAGCAAATCCTCTAACCACTTGAGCGATTGCGTCGGCTTCACGAATATTGGCAAGGAATTTATTGCCAAGTCCTTCACCAACCGAAGCACCTCGAACAATTCCGGCAATATCAACAAAAGATACTGGTGCTGGCAAAATGCGTTCTGAATTGAAAATACCGGCTAACTTATCAAGCCTGGAATCTGGCAAATTGACCACGCCGATGTTCGGTTCAATGGTGGCAAATGGGTAGTTTGCTGCCAGTACATTGTTTTTGGTTAGTGCGTTGAAAAGGGTTGATTTGCCAACATTGGGCAACCCGACAATTCCGATAGTTAGAGCCACTAGAGCAGTTTAGCCTTAGCGCGAGAATCTATTAGTCAGAGCACTAGATTGATTGCATGGCGTTGAACTTTACGGCAATTGACTTTGAAACCGCTAATGGTTCACCATCATCTCCCTGTGCTGTTGGGCTAGTTAAAGTATCCGCGGGCAAAATCATCGATAGCTATCAGACCCTGATTCAGCCACCATACCCGCACGACTGGTTCGAGCCAGGAAATATCAAAATCCACGGAATTAAGCCAAGCGATGTTGTGAGCGCTCCTAGTTGGGAAACAGCTCTTGGGGAAATGATCGAATTTATCTCTGGCGATGATCTGATGGCGCATAATGCCGGCTTTGACATGGGAGTGCTGCTAGCTAGCATCCAGACTATAGATGCCGAGATACCGGATTTGCGCTACGGTTGCTCACTACTTATGGCCAGAAAGACCTACAACCTAGAAAGTTACCGACTAAATCAGGTGGCCTACGCCATTGGCCACGAAGAATTTGACCACCATGACGCCCTTGCCGACAGCGACGCCTGCGCCAGAATCGTGATACACATGGCTAAACGGCACGAAGTAGAGAGTTTAGAGGATCTGGCCAAGGCCACAAATCAAACCATAAAGAGCTTGCGTCCAGCCACAGAATAAAATTGTCACCCGTTGGTGCCAGAATCAAAGCATGGAATCTATTTTTTACGCCATTCTTGGCTGCCTAATTGGCTTTGTTCTCGGTTACATCATCTCAATGCGCTTTGGCCCTAATAGGGGCTCTGGCGCTCAAACCGAGCTAGCTGCTGCTCAAGCCACAATCACTGAAATTCGCAATCAGCTAGCCGATGCCAAAGAAAGAATTGAGAACTTTGAACAGCGTGAGCGTGATGCGGCTAGTTCCGAGAGTAAGTATCTTCAGGAACTGAGACCACTTCAGGCAAAACTCAATGAAATGCAGGAAAAAGTGGTGAACGCCGAACGCGAGCGGGTAGATCAATTCACTTTGGTTCAAGAACAAATTCTAGAAAGTCGCAAACAACAGGAAGTGCTAACCAGAAACACCCAAGCATTAGCCGGTGCGCTTTCGAATAATCAGGTTCGTGGACAGTGGGGTGAGCTAACCCTGAGAAGGATGCTGGAGCAGTCGGGCCTTAGAGTTGGCATTGACTTTATCGAGCAGTATCAAACCACCAACGAAGACGGCAAGTCGATTCGGCCTGATGTGATTATCCAAATGCCGGATGGAAAATTTGTCGCAGTGGATGCGAAGGTGCCGTATAACAATTTCCAAAGAGCTTTTGAAATACCAGAAGTTGCAAGCGAAACAGATGAGAAGCGTCGAAAAGAATTTCTAAAACAGCACGTAGCTGATGTGAAAAAGAAGATCAACGAGTTAGATGATTCAGAATATTTCAGCGGTCTGCCAAGCTCTCCAGAATTCACCATTTTATTTATGCCAAGCGAATCTCTTCTCTCGGTAACCCTGGAGCATGACCCAACTATTTTGGAATACGCTTTCCAAAAGCGAATTGCCTTAGTCTCTCCAGTTTCCTTCTTCTCGGTTCTAAAAACCGTTTCCTATACCTGGAAACAAAACGCTCAAGAAGATGTGATAAAGGAAATCGTGGAGCTTGGAGTCAAGTTATACGGATCCGTTCGAGTGCTAGCCGAACATGCGGCAGATCTTGGAGGGAAGCTAAATGGCTCGGTAAAGGCTTATAACGCCTTCGTTGGAAGCCTCGAGTCCAACATGCTCAAATCAAGCCGAGATCTGAACGATCAGCAGATGAAAATCTTGGACAGAGGTAAAACTATCCCTGAAATCGCAGGTATTGAAGAGACCACCCGAATCTTCACGAAATCTGAACTAACCAGCGAAGAAGAGCCTAAGACCTAGTATTTAGGCGGTTTTGGCACCTCATCTGGAGGGGCTAAATTGGCTATACTTTTTTTGGACTAGCCGACAGTGTCGTTTGCTTAGCAAAAATCAAACTTTTTTTCAGGAGAGACAATGTCGCAAGGTCATTTTGGAGCATCGGTGGTCACCTTGACCCCTGCCCCAACCTTGGATCGGACCTATTACGTAAACCATCTTCATCCAGGTGGCGTGAACCGTGCCGATGATGTTAGGGAAGAACTAGCTGGTAAAGGCATCAACGTTTCCAGGGGGCTGACTCTAGCCAATATTCACGCACCCGGTGTAGTTCCGATTGGTAATGCAGACCCTAGTGTCTTGGATAGAACAGGATCATCCTTCCTGGTTCCACTTTGGGTTGACGGCAACCTTAGAGTCTCCACCACAATCGTCGACATGCATGGAACCACCACCAAGGTAAATGAGTCTCCCCGAGCTTTATCAGAGGAAGACTGGCAGAAGGTTGTTGAACTCACCGAACAAACTGTCCGCAACACCGGAGCTAAATGGTTGGTGATCGCAGGTGCTCTGCCAACCTACAAATCAACCGGTGTCTTTGTTGATCTGCAACCAATCTTTGATGCCATGGGCAAACTTGGTGTCAAAGTAGCCCTCGATACTTCAGGTGAACCACTTTCCTACTGGGTGCGTAAAGGCTCAGCAAACGTCATCAAACCTAACGCCGAAGAACTAGCTTCTGCTGTTGGTCGGGAACTAAAAACCGTAGGAGATGTTGTCTTAGCCGCTCGAGAGCGGGGAAGATGACTTCGGTGTTGGTTTCAATGTTCCACTTGGCGTGCAAAACGCTGTTCGCTGGGGTGCAATTGCGGTAACTCAGCCGACATCTGGACTTGCCAATCTTGATAACATGCCGGAAGCCACGCTGTCGGCACCTGATCTAACTGCTTTACTTGAAGAAGTAGCAAAACCCTAGGAGGCATAATGCCAGTAGCATCGAGCGAACAATACGCTGAGATGATTGACCGCGCCAAAAAAGGTGGCTTTGCCTATCCTGCGATAAACGTATCTTCCTCCCAGACCGTCAATGCGGTGCTGCAGGGATTAACTGAAGCCGGCTCCGATGGAATTTTGCAGGTAACTACTGGCGGTGGTGACTACTGGTCCGGTCCATCGGTTAAAAACATGGCTACCGGAGCTGCAGCCATGGCGCAATTTGTTCGTGAGGTAGCCAAGAACTATCCGATCACCGTTGGCATTCACACCGACCACTGTTCTAAAGATCACCTTGATGGTTTTCTGCTACCACTTCTGGAAATTAGCAAAGAGCGCGTTCGTTCTGGGCAAGAAGCGCTATTTAACTCACAGATGTGGGACGGGTCAGCGGTAAGCCTTACCGAAAACCTTGAAATTGCCAAGAAGATACTTGCTGAAACCAGCAAGCTCGGAGTGATTCTGGAAGTTGAAATTGGTGTAGTTGGCGGTGAAGAAGACGGCGTCGTTGGCGGTGAAGGAGAACACCTCTACTCAACTATTGAAGATGGCATGCTCACTGCCGAGGCTCTGGGACTTGGTGAAAACGGACGCTATCTAACTGCCCTTACCGGAGAACACCTCTACTCAACTATTGAGGATGGCATGCTCACTGCCGAAGCCCTGGGGCTTGGTGAAAACGGACGTTATCTAACTGCCCTTACCTTTGGCAATGTGCACGGTGTCTATAAATCGGGAAATGTGGTGCTCAGGCCAGAACTGTTAAAAGATATCCAGGATGCAGTTGGTAAGAAGTATGGCAAAGATAAGCCATTTGATCTTGTTTTCCACGGCGGATCAGGTTCAACCGAAAAAGAAATCGCTGATGCGGTGAGCTTTGGCGTTGTGAAGATGAACATCGATACCGATACCCAATACGCATTCACCAGGGCCATTGCCGGCCACATGTTCGCCAACTACGACGGTGTGCTAAAAATCGACGGCGAAGTTGGCAACAAGAAGGCCTATGACCCAAGAGCATGGGGAAAAATTGCCGAAGCAGCAATGGCTAAACGAGTTGCACTAGCAACCCAGGAACTGGGTTCTGCTGGTCGATAACGGTAAACCTCGCTTCAAAGGCAGCTACCGTAACGGTGAGATGCACGGCAAGTGGGAGTTTTACCGTAAAGACGGAACTCTGATGCGCTCAGGTGAATTCGATTCAGGCAAACAGGTGGGAATTTGGAAAACTTTTGACCGAGACGGGAAACTGGTCAAAGAAACCAATTTCAGTTAGCGTTTGGTTTTATTGCTGGTGTCTTCACCGGCAGCTTTTAGATCTTTTCGCAACTCTTTAGGAAGTGAGAATTGAACATCTTCTTCCGCTGTCTGCACGATTTCGACATCCCCGTAGCCCCGCTCAGCCAAATTAGCTAGGACCTCATCAACGAGAATTTCTGGAACGCTTGCTCCAGATGAGACTCCAACGGTAGAAACTGAATCGAACCAGGAATCTTGTATTTCGTTGGCGAAATCTACCCGATAGGCAGCTTTTGCACCGTTTTCGAGTGCAACCTCGACTAGTCGAACAGTGTTTGAAGAATTTGCTGAGCCAACCACAATAACTAGCTCTGCATCCTTGGCAACTTTCTTGATGGCAACCTGACGATTTTGGGTGGCGTAACAAATATCATCACTTGGCGGGTTTTGCAAAGTTGGGAAACGTGTCTTTAGTTTTTCAACTGTTTCATAAGTTTCATCGACTGACAAAGTGGTTTGTGACAACCAGACGACTTTGTTTGGATCTCTGACGGTCACATTCAAGACCCCTTTGTTACCGTCAACCAGTTGCACCTTATCTGGAGCTTCGCCCGCTGTTCCTTCGACCTCTTCGTGACCTTCGTGACCGATAAGCAGAATGTCATAATCCTCGTTTGCAAAACGCTGCACCTCGCGGTGCACCTTGGTAACTAGCGGACAGGTGGCATCGATTGTGTTTAGTTGGCGGTCCTTGGCTGCCTCAACTACCGCCGGGCTGACCCCGTGGGCGGAAAAGACCAGGATCGAGCCTTCTGGGACCTCATCTACTTCGTTGACGAAGATAGCGCCGCGCTTTTGCAGAGCCGAAACGACGTGTTTATTGTGAACAATTTCTTTACGGACATAAACCGGTGAACCGTGCAAATCCAGGGCTTTTTCTACCGCAATTACGGCCCGGTCAACACCTGCGCAGTAGCCACGGGGAGCAGCTAAAAGCACTCTTTTGTGTCGTATCTCGGAAGTATTCTGGATGGAGGTCACTAGATAAGTCTAACGAAGGAGGGGTCGGTGAACACACCGGTTGAAGTGGGTAAAGACCCCGATCACCCTTTTAGCGTTGCTCAGTTCAGTCAGCGCATCTCGGATGCAATATCGCGCTGGGGAACCGCTTGGGTTGAAGGTGAAATTATCAAATTCCAACCCAAATCCGGTGGGCATGCTTATCCTGAGCTTCGCGATGTGAATACTGGTGCGACCATCGGCTTGGTGATCTGGAGTAGCGTTCTGAAAGCTACCACCGAACAATTCCAAGACGGCGATCGCGTTGTGGTAAACGGCCGTATGGATTTCTACGCGCCGAGTGGAAAGTTATCCCTGAAGGTTGATTCGATTCGAAAAATCGGAATCGGAAAACTTATGGCTGACATCGAAGCCCTCCGCGCCAAAATTATCGCCGAAGGGCTTGCCGATCCGCTAAAGAAGAAAAAACTTCCATTTCTACCAAATGCCATCGGATTGATTACCGCAGAAAATTCAGATGCGGAAAAAGATGTAAAGAAGAATGTATTACTTCGCTGGCCAGAAGCTGTGATTAAGACTTTGCACGTCAACGTTCAAGGTGCAGATTGTCCACCGACGGTAATTGCCGCTTTGAAAAAGTTTGAAGCTGACCCGGATGTCGATGTAATTATCATCACCAGAGGTGGCGGAAGCTTTCTGGATCTGGTTGGCTTTAGCGATGAAGCGCTGGTCAGGGCGGTTGCAGCGTGCAACAAACCGGTAATCTCAGCCATCGGTCACGAAAACGATAGACCGATCATTGATGAAGTTTCAGATTTACGGGCATCAACTCCAACCGATGCAGCCAAGCGGGTAGTTCCCGATGTTGTGGACGAACGAAATAAAATCAAAGATGCGCTTTTTAGGATTACTAATCGAATCGGCCAGTATGTCAGTTCACAGTCCATGCTGCTTCAGCAGATTCGATCTCACCCCCTATTAAAAGACCCACATGCCTACCTTGATAAGAATGTTGACGATCTAACTAGAGCCATCTCTGATTTGCGAGATCGCATGGATTACCGTCTGGAGCGCCAACTTAGTGAACTCAAAGCTCAATCGGGTCTACTCAGATCCTTATCACCGCAAAGCACCCTAGATCGAGGCTATTCCGTAGTTAGAACCAGCGATGGGACAGTCGTAACTGAGCCAGGCAAGGCCCGTACTGGAACCGAACTAACCGTGACCCTAGCCAAGGGCGAAATTAAAGCAACCGCAAAATAAACTGGAGACAAGATGACAGAGAATAACAGCGACATCGAAAAGATGACCTACGAGCAGGCCAGAGATGAGCTCACTAAGGTGCTTGGTCAACTAGAGCAGGGCTCAGTGACCTTGGATCAGTCCATGGCTCTGTGGCAGCGAGGCGAATTGTTGGCTCAAAAGTGTGAACAGTGGCTAAGCGGTGCGCGGGCTAAACTTGATGAGGTTCTAAAAGATAAGAAAGAGTAGATCTTGAGCGATTCAGGCGCTAAGTATCGAGCAAAGCAAACTGTAGTAAATCTGTCTTTAGCTCTAGCTGCCTGTGTGGCCATGGTGGCACTTCTAGTGCTCGGTGTCCCCCGAGATGAATCAATTCGGATCCAAGAAGTCAAATACAGCTCTATCGTCGATCAAGCAAAGAGTTCCAGCGGCTTACCGCTAATTACAATTAAACCTTTAGACGGCTGGTGGGCTAACCTAGCCCAACTGAACACAGCAAGTGCTGATGCGGTAGTTAACTTCAAAGCTGGGTTTGTCGGTTCAGATGTGAAATACATCGGTTACACCCAAGCCTTTGAAGGTAACCCAACCTGGCTGGCGTTCCAACTGGCAGGTAGCACAATCACCGGTAGCTACGAGTATGCAAATTTCAAATGGGACATCTATCAGTCGGTAATTAAAAACGACCCGCAAAAAACCATGGATTACATCATGGTGCTCAACTACAAAGACAACGACTACATCCTGCTCTACGGTATTGCCGAAAAGTCGGAGTATGAGGCTTTTGCCAATGAGATAGTTGATCGACTGAGACAGGCAAGTTCAATTGAATAGGCCTGAAACTCCGAGTCAAGCCTGGCAAGCAATATTGGCTGGCAATAACCGCTTTGTGGCAGGAGACCCAGCTCACCCTCGTCAAGACGCTGACCACCGTGCCACCATGGTTGGCGATCAGCGACCTTTTGCAGCGCTTTTCGGTTGTTCTGATTCGAGGCTTTCAGCTGAGATTATTTTTGATGTTGGCCTAGGCGATCTCTTTGTGGTTAGAAATGCTGGTCAGGTGATTGCCGAAACAATTCTGGGTTCGCTTGAATATGCGGTCGAGGTATTGCAGGTGCCGTTGATCTTGGTGCTCGGACACGACCAGTGTGGGGCAATTAAAGCAACTATTGATTCCACCGAGGGCAAGCTGAAGGCCGAAGGCACCTTCATCCATAATCTTGTCTCTAGAATCACTGAAACTGTCGAGCAAGCCCAAGCTCACGGAATAAGCGGCATCGATGAAATTACGCTTTTGCACGTGCAAGACACTGTAAATGAACTAATCGCTCGGTCTGAACTGATTCAGAACCGCATCGAATCGGGTAAATTGGCAGTTGTGGGTGCAAAATATGAACTTAGTTTGGGTGCGGTAACCCCGGTCCAAATGCTTGGCAACCTTAACTAATCTTTAGGAAGTGACCAGATGGAATACCGTATCGAACACGACACCATGGGTGAGGTAAAGGTCCCCGCCGATGCTCTCTATGCAGCTCAGACGGCCAGAGCGGTTGAGAACTTCCCCATTTCAGGCACTACCTTAGAGCGAGCCCAGATTGCCGCTCTAGCCCAGATCAAAAAGGCAGCAGCTTTGGCCAATGCCAAACTTTCAGTAATCGATAGCGCTATTGCCGATGCGATTGCCAAGGCCGCCGATGAGGTAATTGCCGGTAAGCACGATAAAGAGTTCCCGGTCGATATTTTCCAGACCGGATCTGGAACTTCTTCCAACATGAACATGAATGAGGTTTTGGCAAGTCTTGCCTCAAGCATTCTTGGAAGCAAAGTCCATCCAAATGATCACGTCAACGCCTCGCAGTCTTCGAATGACGTCTTCCCTACCTCGGTCCATCTGGCTGTAACCAGCGCACTTATCCATGACCTGCTGCCGATGCTTGATCACTTAGCTAGCGCGCTTGAAACGAAAGCAAGCGAATGGGAAAAAGTTGTCAAGGCTGGAAGAACACACCTGATGGATGCTACCCCGGTAACCCTAGGTCAAGAGTTTGGTGGTTACGCTGCGCAAATTAGATACGCAGCCGAAAGAATCCAGGCCAGTCTTCCTAGAGTTTCGGAGGTACCACTCGGTGGCACCGCAGTAGGAACCGGCATCAACACCCCTAAAGGCTTCCCCCAAGAGGTAATCAAGCTTCTAGCAGCTCAAACAAAACTACCCGTAACAGAAGCTAGAAATCATTTCGAAGCGCAAGGCGCTAGAGATGGACTAGTTGAAGCATCCGGAGCACTTAGAGTCCTCGCGGTTAGCCTTACCAAGATTTGCAATGATCTACGTTGGATGGGTTCAGGACCTAACGCCGGACTTGGTGAAATCTCAATTCCTGACCTGCAGCCAGGTTCCTCAATCATGCCTGGCAAAGTTAATCCAGTTATTCCGGAAGCTGTAATGATGGTGGTCGCCAGAGTCATTGGTAACGATGCTGCTGTTGCTTGGGCTGGTGCTAGTGGAAACTTTGAATTGAATGTTGCTATTCCAGTAATGGGTAATTCGCTTTTAGAATCAATCAGGCTTTTGAGTAATTCCCTTCGCCTGTTAGCCGATAAGACAGTTGCTGGCCTTGAAGCAAATATTGATAGAGCTAAAGCGCTTGCTGAATCAAGCCCTTCGATTGTTACGCCGTTAAACAAATACATTGGCTATGAGGCGGCTGCCAAGATTGCAAAACATGCCGTAAGCAAAGCTATTACTATTCGCGAAGCGACGATTGAACTTGGCTACGTCGATGGCGAAAAGCTCACACTAGAGCAACTAGATAAAGCACTCGATGTGTTATCTATGACTAAACCCAACTAGTCCACATTTGAGCAACAATACTGCCAATAAAGCTAATTAAAAGATATGGGCCTAGTGGGATACTTTCCCCAAAGGATGTCTTACCGCGCATCAGCTTGATGCTAACTATCAAAAACGCCAAAACAAATGAAACTCCGATGGCCATAAGAGCTAGCCAGGGATTAAAAAAGCCAAGGGTTAGTAATAGCGCGCTGATCAGTTTCACATCCCCCATCCCAAGCCAGTCCCAGTAATTAGCTAACAGGCCAACAATAAAAGCCAGGACTGCAATTCCAACTGCAAGTGCTAAACGCACCCAATCTGCCCCGACCAAGCAGGCGGCGAGTTGAGCCAAAAGAGCAATCGGGAAGACAGGTAGGACAATCCTGTTGGGCAAGCGATGCTCTTTTAGGTCAATAACCGTCAGCGGTATAGCCGCTAGCACCAAATACAAGGCAGGAATCAGAGCTAGCAGTTCGGGCAGATTGGGCACCTAGTCAAAATAACTAAGTCCTAAATAGCGTGCTTTAGTTATCCCCAGCTAGTTATCGAGAAGACTAGTGACCATATCAGCAATTGGCGAGCGTTCTGATCTAGTTAGCGTCAAGTGGGCAAAAAGTTGCTGACCTTTTAGCGCTTCGATTACTGAGGCAACACCGTCGTGACGGCCAACCCGCAGATTATCCCGCTGGGCAACATCGTGAGTCAGCACCACTCTGGAATTTTGGCCGATTCGAGAAAGCACTGTCAGTAATACATTTCGCTCCAGTGACTGAGCTTCATCGACAATCACAAAACTGTCATGAAGTGACCTGCCGCGAATGTGTGTCAAAGGCAAAACTTCAAGTAAGCCGCGGTCAATAACATGCTCCATGACTTCTTTACTTACCAAAGGCCCGAGAGTGTCAAAGACTGCTTGTGCCCAGGGGTTCATCTTTTCTGCTTCAGTGCCAGGCAGATATCCTAGTTCCTGGCCACCGACGGCATACAAAGGCCTAAACACCATAATCTTTTTGTGCTGCCGTCTTTCTAGAACTGCCTCTAGACCAGCACAAAGTGCCAGCGCTGATTTTCCTGTTCCAGCACGACCACCGAGCGAGATGATGCCAATCTCAGGATCGAGTAAGACATCTATTGCCAAACGCTGCTCAGCACTTCTACCGTGCACACCGAAAACTTCACGGTCACCGCGAACCAGCTTCACTTTCTTATCGTGGGTAACTCGACCTAGAGCGTGGCCACGTTCCGAAGAAATTACTAGACCGCAGTTAACGGGAAGTTCTTTCACCTCATCGTGCTCGTAAATTTCTTGGTCATAAAGCTCAGCCATTTGATCTGCTGATAGAGCCAATTCGTGGATTCCGGTATAGCCAGAATCAACCGCCATCTCAGCACGGTATTCATCTGCGGTTAGCCCCAGAGCCGACGCTTTGACTCGAAGCGGTTGATCTTTAGAAACAACCGTTACGGTGAATCCTTCGTTTGCTAAATTGGCTGCAACAGCCAAAATACGTGAATCGTTATCGCCCAACTGGAAACCAACCGGCAATACATTCGGGTCAATGTGATTAAGCTCTACCCGAAGTGATCCTCCGTCGCCTACCTCAACTGGAAAATCTAAGCGTTCGTGCTCGGAACGAAGATCATCTAGATGTCTAAGTGCTTGCCTGGCAAAATAACCAATTTCTGGATCATGGCGCTTTTTCTCCAATTCATTGATGACAATGATGGGAATCACCACTTCGTGTTCGGCAAAGCGGAAAATGGCTTTCGGGTCAGCGAGCAGAACCGAGGTATCTATGACAAAGGTTTTAATTTTTGTTTCAGGTTTTATCTTCGAAGGCCTAGCAGTTGACTTGGAATTTTGAGTTGTAGTACTGCTTTTATTGGCCATTTATGCTCCTGAAGCCTTTTGTTGTTTAGAGATTAAACCCAGAAGCGGATAGGTTAAAGTTTCAACACGCCCTTGAAAGTTAGCCTTAATCAGTTCTTAACCTAGGCACCGAAGCGGCGGCGTCTGGTGCCAAAGGCTCGTAGTGCTCTCAAGAAGTCAACTCTTCGGAAATCCGGCCAGAGTGCTTCTTCGAAGTAAAGCTCGGAGTTACTGGATTGCCAGAGCAGGAAGCCAGAGAGGCGTTGCTCGCCAGAGGTTCTAATAATCAAATCTGGATCAGGCTGACCGGTGGTATACAGATGCTCGGTAATAAGTTCTGGGGTAAGGTTCTGAACCAAATTATCAATGCTGGTGCCTTCAGCTGAATGCTTTTGCAGGATCTGTTTCACCGCTTCGGCAATTTCATTTCTCCCACCGTAGGCAACTGCAAGATTCACATGCAAACCCGATAAATTCTTAGTCTGCTCTTCGGCTAGCTCAAGGCTTTCTCGTAGGTCTTTGGGAAGAGCATGACGATCGCCGACTAACCGCACTCGCCATTTTTTAGCTTTAGCTAAATCTTTGGCAACCTCTCCGATAATCCTTAGAAGATCTCTAAGTTCATCGGTAGATCTTTTGGTGAGATTATCAATCGAGAGCATATACAAAGTCACCACTGGAATACCGAGCTCATCACACCAGCCGAGAAACTCATGTATTTTTCTTCCACCAGCACTGTGACCTACTTCTGCCTTGGCTCCGAAGTTCCGCTCTGCCCAGCGCCGGTTTCCATCTAACATAACCGCAACATGCTTAGGTAGTTCAGCATTTTTAAGCGAGCGAAGTATTTCCTGCTCGTAAATGCGATAAATCAGATTTCGCACTTTACCCTCCTAAAGTGCTCGACTACTTATTCTTGTTCTCGCGTTCGCGTCGTTCACGCTCAAGTTCTCTGGCTTCTTCTAAAGCTGCTTCTTCTTCAGAAATTTCCTGAATAACTTCTTCGCGGTAACGCACTTTCCTAATGCGACGAACCATGTCGTAAATCAAAAACGCAGCTGCGATAGCCAATACAAAGGTGAATACCCAGCCGGTTATGCCTGGGCTAGCTGCCGTTGAATTAGTAGATTCCTCAGCTGCGGTAATTGCCAAACTTAGATGTTTCATGAGTTAACCTTATTCTGATGAAAGAACCAGTTGACCCGATTGCCGCCAGATACGGCCGAAAAAGCCCAAACAAGAAGCTAATTGCCGTATTTGTAGGTCTCACCCTAGTCATTTTCCTGGTCTGGGCTGCTTGGGTATCCTTCGCCGGTAGCCAGCCGCAAGCAAAAACCATCAGCTACGAGATCTGGAACGAGCAGACCACGGTGGTTGATTTCAGCGTGAATAAGCCAAAAGAGCGTTCGGTAACCTGTTCCGTCAAAGCCCTCAGCGAAGACTACGCAGTGGTTGGCTACAAAGAAGTCCAGTTCCCCGCCGGCGATTCTTACATCGTCAGCACAGTGACGCTAACCACGGTTAGAAAGGCTGTTACGGGTCTAGTTGACGGCTGTTGGTTTGACTAGACTAATCTCATAACTTCGCTCGATCTATCGATCGAGCGCTTTTATTTAGTATGGAGCACAATGAATAACCCGATGTGGCTTACCCAGGAGGCTTACGACCGCCTGAAAGCCGAATTAGACCAACTGGTCAACATCGAACGCGGTGCCATTGCCAAAAAGATCCAAGAAGCCCGTGAAGAAGGTGACCTCAAGGAAAACGGCGGTTACCACGCGGCCAAAGA
>RHAS01000050.1 GCA_010028615.1 Actinomycetota bacterium | reverse complement strand
CTGGCTAATCCAATTCTTGAGTCGCCGTAATCTACTGCGAGGCGAATTCCTTTTCGCAAAGGTTAACCTAGAGCTTTCTCAAGCTCTAAGAGAGCTTCCGAAATCTTTGATGAGTCAGTTCCGGCACCTTGGGCGAAGTCATTCTTTCCTCCACCGCCACCACCTAAAATTCCACTGGCAAGCTTGACCAAGGATCCCGCCTTAGCTCCTAGCTCTTGCGCGGCCGAATTCACTCCAATAGTTACAAAAGGCTTATCATCAATGACTGAGCACAGCGCAACTACTACTGCCTGATTGCCCATTGATTCACGGAGGGTAATTACTAGCTCGCGTAAGGAATCGGTACTTGCAGCCTTTGGAATAATCTGGCCAAGGAAGTTGATGTTTCCAACCATCTTGAATTTTTTGACAAGATCTGGGACAAGAGAACGAAGTTGCTGTGCCTCAAACTGTGCTAGAAGTCGCTGGCTTTCCTTTAGTTCAGTAAGTATTTGACTTACTTTTTCTAGGCTGTTCCTTGGGTTTGTCTTTAGTTGCTCGGCAATTGAGTGCAATAGCAGACGATCTTGGTTAAACGAAGCGATTGCATCAAGACCAACGTTTGCTTCCAACCGTCTAGACCCAGACCCTACAGAGGATTCATTTGTCACAGACACTAAACCAATTTGTGACGAACGCGATACGTGGGTTCCACCACATAGCTCTCTGGACCAAGGTCCACCTATTTGAACAACGCGAACGCTCTCGTCGTATGTTTCACCGAACAATGCAACCGCTCCCCAAGCTTTAGCCTCTGGCAGGCTCATGAACTGAGCACTTACAGCTAGATCCTGGCGAATCGCTAGGTTTGATACTTCTTCAATTTCTGATTTGGTTGCCTGGCTTAGTGCTTGGTTCCAAGAGAAGTCGAGTCTCATGTATCCAGGTTTGTTGTAAGAACCCGACTGCAGTGCTGTTGGACCTAGAACCTGTCGCAGAGCAGCATGCACAACGTGGGTCGCGGAGTGCGCCTGGGCAGCACCTAAGCGCCAGCTTGAATCAACCACGGTGAGTACGTTATCGCCTACTGCGATTTGTCCCTTTTTCACCAGCGCTCTATGACTGATCAGGCCTTTCACTGGCTTTTGAACATCTAGAACTTCAAGAACTAGACCGTCAGCAATAATCTCGCCTGCGTCTGGGGATTGTCCACCAGATTCAGCGTAGAAGCTCGTTCTGTTAAGAATGACGTCAACCACTGAACCCGAGGCGGCACTCGATACTGAAACTCCATCCAAGATAAGCCCAATAACTTTTGCTTCGCTTTGTAATTCCTCATAGCCGGTAAAAACTGACTCACCTTTAGCACGGAATTCCGAAAATACGGAGAGATCCACACCGCCTGCTTTTTTGAGCTTTGCATCGGCTTTAGCCCGTTGCCTTTGTTCAGACATCTTGGAATCAAAATCGGCTCTATTAACTGAAAGCCCATTCTCTTCTGCAATTTCGAGAGTTAGATCGATGGGGAAACCATAGGTGTCGTGAAGAAGGAAACAGATATCGCCGCTGAGTTCCGTTGCCTTGCTTGCCTTTGCATCATCAATGTGAGATTCCAACACGGCTGTTCCGCTGACGAGAGTGCGAAGGAAAGCTTCTTCTTCAGCTAGGGCAGTATTCAAAATTCTTGGAAACTCTTGTTCAAGTTCTGGGTAGGCATCTACCATTGCATTTTTTGAAGCGGTAAACAATTCGGAGAAAGTTGGTTCACTCACCCCCAGTAGTCGCATTGCCCTAACTGAGCGTCTAAGTAGCCTTCGAAGGACGTAACCGCGTCCATCGTTAGATGGGCTTACCCCGTCACCAATAAGCATCAGCGAACTACGAATGTGATCGGCGACAACTCTTAGCCTGACATCGTCTGCTTCATTCTCACCGTAAGTTTTACCGGATAGCTCAGCTGCTTTGTCTAGTACTGGGCGTACCTGATCGATTTCGTAAAGGTTCTCTACCCCCTGCATCAAAAACGCGACTCGCTCTAAGCCCATTCCGGTGTCGATATTTTTCTTAGGTAGTTCACCGAGGATCTCGAAATCCTCTTTACCGCCGCCGAGTCCTCTTTCGAATTGCATGAAGACCAAGTTCCAGATTTCGATGTAGCGATCTTCGTCGGCTTCGGGTCCACCCTCAATTCCGTAATCGGGTCCACGATCGTAGTAGATCTCAGAACATGGACCTGCTGGACCTGGTTGACCAGTTGACCAGTAGTTATCTTTCATCCCGCGCCGTTGGATGCGCTCTAGAGGTAAAGAAGCAACGTCTTGCCAAATAGCGATTGATTCATCGTCATCCTTGTAAACCGTTACCCATAGTTTTTCTTTAGGCAGACCAAGCCCGCCAGAATCAACCGAGCTGGTCAAAAATTCCCAGGCATATTCGATTGCTTCGCGCTTGAAGTAATCACCGAAAGAGAAATTACCGTTCATTTGGAAGAAGGTGCCGTGACGGGTAGTCTTACCTACTTCTTCGATGTCCAAAGTCCTCACACACTTTTGAACGCTAGTAGCTCTGCCATAGGGCGCAGGGACTAGGCCTGACATGTATGGAATGAATGGCACCATGCCGGCCACTGTGAACAGGAGTGTTGGGTCCTCGCTAATAAGCGAGGCACTTGGAACGATGACGTGGTCTTTAGATTCAAAGAATGCAAGCCAGCGACGCTTTATCTCTGCGGTTTTCACTTCGCCTTGACCTTGGTCTTAGTTGCACTTTTTGACTCTTGATCGCGGTATCCAGCTACGACAGCATTGGCAAAGGTTTTTACCTTGTCCCCTGCGTCTGTGACGGCTTTTCTTGCCTCGGGATTGGCGTCGATTTGCTTCGCCAAGTAAACACCAAAAGCAATCCCGGCTATGAAAAATGCTGCACGTTTCATTACTTCTTCTTTTTGCCGATAAGACCTGTAACGCTTCGGATAATCTCTCCGACTCTAAGCAGTGGTCCACCAATCGAATTGGTAAACGACGAAATTAACGAAGTCAGATTTGTTGTAGTTTCAACAACATTTTCTGTAATCACATCGATCTTCGCCAACTGCTTATTCGCCTGCTGAGTAGTCTCTGTAAGTTCAGTAAGCAGAGGAATCAACGCATCGCCAGTTTCTCTGATCGTTGCGCTCGCCGAGTCGATGAATTTTGATATCTTCAGCAGTACAACTACGAGAAACACGACAAGCACGCAAAATGCGATTGCCGCTATTGTTGCCGCGATATCTGAATTCATGGTGAGCTCTAAGTCTCTATCGAGCTGCGTAATACTCAACCACAAGCTGAACTTCACAAGTGATTGGCACTTCGGATCTCTTAGGTCGGCGAACCAGTGTTGCCTGGAGTTTGTCTAGCTGAACTGAAAGATACCCAGGAACAGGCGGAAGAACATCAACGTGGCCACCAGCGGCAGCAACTTGGAATGGCTCAGTAGATTCGCTCTTAGGTCGAACGTGAATCATTTGGCCGACCTTTACTCTAAGTGAAGGACGATCAACTAATTGACCATCAACAAGAATGTGACGGTGGACAACCATTTGTCTTGCCTGAGCCATGGTTCTGGCGAAACCCGAACGAAGTACTAGCGCATCAAGTCGCATCTCTAAGAACTCAACAAGGTTTTCACCTGTTAGGCCTTCGGAACGCTTTGCGTCATTGAAGGTCTTCCTAAGTTGAGCCTCGCGGATGCCATACTGAGCGCGAAGACGCTGCTTTTCACGAAGACGAACAGCGAAGTCGCTGTCAGCTTTGCGCTTGGTCCTGCCGTGTTGACCAGGCGCGTAAGGTCTTTTTTCCAAATATTTTGCTGCTTTAGGGGTTAGTGCAATTCCGAGAGAACGAGACAAACGAGTCTTGCTCCTTGTGCGTGTTGTTTTAGACACAGGTACCTTTCAATAAATAATTAGTTGAATTTATGCCTGGTGCATCTCGGCTAAAAAGATTCACTCACCGTTTGATCTAGTTCGCAGCCATGAACTTTATCGGGTCGGCAACTACCCAATATTAGCATCCTGAACCCTTGCAAGGTAAGGGCTAATCCCCTTTTTTATCCCGAATAGCGCGGATTTGCTTCAAACGCTCGGTTAGTTGGGTTTCAAACCCGAACTGTTGCGGCGCGTAATAAGGCCCCACTGGCTCACCAGTTAGTTCTTGCTTTGAAATCTTATTCTCTAGATCATGTGGGTAGTTGTATCTCTCGTTTGAGTGCTCAGCTGGCGATGATCTTATGTAGAGCGGAATCTCTGGTGCGACACCGTCTTCAACGTCCGCTAGCGCCTGGTTTATTGCCAAGTAGGCAGAATTAGATTTAGGGGCGAGAGCTAAATAAATGGTTGCTTCGGCTAGAGGGATTCGACCCTCTGGCATGCCGATGCTCGAGACTACGTTGAGCACAGAATTGGCTAGTGTTATGGCGCTTGGGTCGGCTAAACCTACATCTTCGGCGGCAAGAATTACCAATCGTCTTGCTATAAACCGCGGGTCTTCTCCACCATGAATCATTCGAGCAAGATAATGTAAGGCTGCATCCACATCTGAACCCCTAATGGACTTAATGTATGCGCTAATCACGTCGTAATGCTGGTCACCGGTATCGTCATAGCGGACAAAAGCAGTTTGCAGACTGGAGGCTACATCTCTCTCTGAGATTTCAATACGACCACTCTTAGCAGTAGAAAGCGCTGCTGTTTCAAGAATGGTCAATGCTTTCCGGGCATCGCCTCCAGCGAACCTAGCGATGAAGTTAAGCGTCTCAACACTTGCTTGAAAACGAGATTCAAGTCCCCGCTCATCAGCTATCGCCCTACTCAGAATCGCTACGAGATCCGATTCACTAAGGGGCTCTAAGTGAAGTAGAAAAGATCTAGACAACAGCGCAGGCGTCAGCGAGAACCTCGGATTTTCAGTGGTGGCACCGACCAAAGTAATAGACCCCTCTTCTACCTGCTTGAGGATTGCGTCCTGTTGCACTTTCGTGAATCGGTGAATCTCGTCAATAAAAACTAGCGCTGGAGAATGGCCGTTTGCTACCTCTTCTGCGGATATGGCAAATGACTCCCTGAGTTCGGCAATCGAGGAGTTAATTGCAGTGATCTCGATAAACCTCCTACTTGCCAAAGAGGCAAGGACCCTAGCCAAAGTTGTTTTTCCTGTTCCAGGTGGGCCGTAGAGAATTAGAGACGGTGGGGTTGAACTCTCATTGGCGAATGATTCCAGAAGGACCGAATCCTTGAGCATTTCATGGTGACCTTCAATTTCAGCTATGTTTCTTGGCCTCATTCGTGCAGCTAACGGCTGGCCCACTGGGAAATCAAATAGTCCAAAGCTGTTCACTAGACAAGGTTAAACCACATCAAACCTGCTCTAAACTTGTTAGGTAACCATTTCGGAGGAAAAAATTGGCAAGAAAAAGCAGGGATATCGAGGCGTCGGCTCTAAAGAGCCTTAAACAATTCGAGCAGAAGCAGAACTTAGAAGATACTAAGGCCATGACCCGAGTTAAGGACAATAAGTTGGCAATTATTGCTACTGTTTCAACTTTTGTGGTCGCACTGCTATCTCAGTTCGTATACTTCAACTTCGGCCCTGGTATTTCCCCGACTGCATGTATTACTTTCAGTCAAACACCTGCTCCTAATACTGGTGCTAAGCCGACAGCCACTGTTCCAGATCCATCTCTAGCTGAATGCCGCGACTGGACAGGTACTCTGCAGCTGAACAAGACAAATTTGCAGATCAAACTATACGGTGCAAAGGCTCCTCAGGCTGTCTCTAACTTTGTCGATCTTGTTTCGCTAGGTTTCTACACTGGAATCTCCTGCCACAGGCTCACCACCTCTGGAATCTATGTCTTGCAGTGTGGTGACCCCCGCGGCGACGGCACTGGCGACCCAGGTTATTCGTTTGGACCGTTGGAAAACACACCACAAGCCGCAAAACAGGGTGAAGCTCCTGTTTACACAAAGGGTCTTTTAGCGATGGCTAGAACTCGTGATAGCGGATCTTCAAT
>RHAS01000049.1 GCA_010028615.1 Actinomycetota bacterium | reverse complement strand
ATGGTATTGGCGATGAGTCTAAAGGTGAAAAAAAAGAAAAGTTCCTTTCGTTTTCGGGGACGAAAAGTAAGTCCTTCGTTTTCGGGGAAATGGCGTTGACCGGATACCCAATTGAAGACCTTGCCAGCAGAGAATCATTCCTGATAGAAGCAGAGAGATGCTTAGCTGATTTAGCCAAGGCCCTTGGCGAAGAAGAGTTTCAGGGCCTTACCGTCGTAGTAGGGCACCCAGCACTTGCTGAGTCTAGTATTCGGACTGGCTGGGCTATTGCCCAAAACTGTGCGAGCGTAATTCAAGATGGTCGGATCATTGGCCGTTACGCAAAGCACCACTTGCCAAATTACTCAGTATTTGACGAGTATCGAATTTTTGTCCCTGGCGATGAACTACTCACTTTCGAACTTAATGGATTGAGAATTTCAACTGTTATCTGTGAAGACATCTGGCAGGCTGGCGGCCCAGTTGCAAAACTATCCGCAAACAAAACTGATCTTTGTCTTATCTTGAACGGCTCTCCATTCGAGATTGATAAAGACGATCGTCGATATGCTCTGGTCAGAGAACTAACTTTGAAGCACAACTGCGCCGCCGCTTATGTGAACCTGGTTGGCGGGCAAGACGATTTAGTCTTCGACGGAGACAGCATCGCGCTTAATAGTTCTGGAAAGCTAATAGCCAGGCTCAAGCAATTCAAGGAAGACCTATTGCTAATCGATGTCACCAACAAAGATGACCTAAGAGTTGTTGGAGATCACTTCCTAACCAAGCCGAATGACAATTGGCAGGCTTGGAATGCCCTTGTGACAGGCCTGCGTGACTATGTAAGTAAAAACGGTTTCAGCTCTGTTGTTTTGGGATTGAGCGGTGGAATAGATTCAGCTGTTTGTGCAACAATCGCGGCAGATGCTCTTGGACCCGAAAATGTTTTTGGTGTATCTATGCCAAGCCGGTACTCCTCGGACGGCTCTAAAGATGATGCCAAGGATTTAGCCGATCGAAGGGGCATCAATTATCGAGTTGAGGCTATTGAAGAACTTGTGAAACCGTTCGAAAGCCAACTTGAACTTACTGATCTTGCTGCCGAGAATCTGCAGGCACGGGTAAGAGGAGTTATCTTGATGGCTCTAAGTAATAAGTACGGGATGCTGACACTTACTACTGGAAATAAGACCGAGCTTGCAGTCGGCTATTCAACCATCTATGGCGACACCGTAGGTGGCTACGCTCCACTAAAAGATGTTGAGAAGACTTTAGTCTGGGAACAAGTGGCGAAACAGCTACGCGAAAAACAAAGGCGAAGTGGAACCCATCCCCCTAGCCTCGATCGAGAAACCACCGTCAGCCGAGTTACGACCCGGTCAGGTAGACCAGGATAGCTTGCCACCTTACGATGTGCTCGATCAAATCTTGGAGGCCTATGTCAACCAAAGGAAATCGGTTGATCAGATTGTCAACTTAGGTTTTGATAAATCACTCGTTGAGAAGGTTTTGCTGCTAGTGGATAGATCAGAGTGGAAGCGTCGACAAGGCGCTATTGGTCCGAAGATTACTGGCATGGCCTTTGGACGAGATCGACGCCTACCAATAACCAATAAATTCAGAGGATAACTTAGTGCCCGATTTGCAACCAAAATTGATTAGAACCTCTACTTTAGCTAAGTTCAAAAGCGAGGGAAGAAAATTCTCTTGCCTAACCTCCTACGATTATCTGACGGCTGGTGTTTTTGATGAAGCTGGCATTGAAGTAATTCTTGTAGGCGACTCAGCGGCGGATAATGCACTCGGTTACAAGACAACTCTTCCAATTACCGTCGAGGAGATTATCCCCTTTGGGCGTGCGGTGGCCAAGGCAGTAGAGCGTGCACTGGTGGTAGTTGACATGCCATTCGGGAGTTATGAAACAGGGACAGAAGACGCCCTTAGGAACGCCTTGTTGATCATGAAGCAGACAGGAGCAAGCTCGGTAAAAATCGAAGGCGGTCAGCGAAGCTCCAAACAGATTGCTGCTCTTACTGAAGCTGGCATACCCGTGATGGGACACATCGGCTTCACACCGCAGAGTATCCACTCTTTAGGCGGCGCTAAGGTGCAAGGTCGCGGTGCAGATGCAGAGAAGCTTATTGACGAGGCGTTGGCTGTCCAAGAAGCCGGAGCGTACGCCGTAGTTCTTGAGCTGGTGCCAAGAGATTTAGCTTCGGAGATTACTAAGCTGCTAAGCATCCCAACGATTGGTATTGGTGCAGGAAATGGCACTGACGGTCAAATACTGGTTTGGACAGATTTTGCCGGTTTATATCCTGGCAAGCCTAGAAAATTTGTAAAGCAATACCTATCGATGCGCGAGGAACTTCTAAAGGCCGCAAGATCGTACCGCGACGAGGTGGCGTCGGGATCTTTTCCAGACGCTGAACACTCTCACGACTGATCTTTATCTTCCTGGTCTAACTTCTTATTTCTTTCACGAATTATTTCGTAGGCTCTTTCCGCTTCTTCTCTGGTCTCAAACGGGCCGATGCGATAGACAGCTAAAGACTTACGACCTTGCTCAACTTCACCGGTTTTGGTGTTGAACCAGTACTTCTTAGTTTTAGCCAAAAGCTTCTCGTCTCTAGGTATGTGCGATGCTTTATCACTTGTTGAATCTAAACTTATTGCATGCCAAGACATCCGCAAACTGGTCACTTACTGCCTGGGAAACTATCTCCTCGTCGCATGGTGCCAGTCCAAATCACGCGTCCAGAGTATGTCGGCAAGCCAGCGCCAGCTAAATTTACTGGCAGCAATGTGAAAAACAGTGAGCAAATTGAGAAGATTAGACAGGCGGGTCGTATAGCAGCTCAGGCGATTGAATTAGTCGGAATGAACATAAAGCCAGGAATTACCACCGATGAATTAGATCAGATCGCCCACGATTTTCTTATTTCCAAAGGCGCTTATCCCTCAACTCTCGGCTATCGGGGCTACCCCAAATCTATTTGCAGCTCAATTAACGAGGTCATCTGTCACGGTATCCCTGATGACACTGAACTAAGAGATGGCGACATCATCAACATTGACATCACCGCCTACTTGTCGGGCTACCACGGGGACAGCAACCAGACGTTTTTAGTTGGAGATGTAGCTGAGGATGTGCGCTTGCTGGTTGAACGGACTAGGGAAGCCCTAAATCGCGGCATCGCGGTTGTAGCACCTGGCCGCGAGGTGAATCTAATTGGCAGAACTATCGAGGCCTATGCCAAGCGCTTTGGTTATGGAGTGGTCAGGGACTTTACTGGTCACGGAATCGGTGAGGCCTTTCATAGCGGGCTGATAATTCCGCACTATGACTCGGCTCCGCACTACTCAGACATCATGGAAGTTGGCATGGTGTTCACAATAGAGCCGATGCTAACTCTAGGAACACACAATGTGGGATGACGGCTGGACTGTTGTTACGGCAGATCGAAGTATCACCGCACAGTTTGAACACACCATAGTGGTCACCGAATCTGGCGCTGAAATACTAACCTTGGCTTAGGGAGTGCAATGAGTAAGAAAGCTATTGGAATCGACATCGGTGGCACCGGAATCAAAGGTGCTCTGGTTGATCTAAAGCGCGGGAGACTACTATCCGAAAGAATTCGGTATGCAACTCCAGAAGGCGGAACTCCGAAAGCCATTGCGGCCACTCTAAGAGACCTAATCAAACAACTACCCCAAACTGACGGGTTGCCAGTTGGCATCTGTTTTCCGGCTGTCGTAAGCCATGGTGTAACAATGTCTGCTGCTAATGTTTCCAAAGAATGGATTGGTCTCGATGCGGACAAGTTGTTTGAAAAAGAACTAAATAGAACCGTGCATGTATTAAATGATGCTGATGCTGCTGGGCTCGCTGAAGCAAAATTCGGTGCGGCAAAAGATAAACGTGGGCTAATCATCATGGCAACTCTCGGCACCGGTATTGGGACAGCGCTAATAAATAACGGGAAATTGATTCCAAACTCTGAGCTCGGTCATTTAGAAATCGATGGCGTCGATTATGAGAGCATGGCCTCGTTCGCAGCTAAAGAAAGAGATCAGTTGAGCTTCGACGCTTGGGCAAAGAGATTACAGAAGTATTTCTCTAGGTTAGAAGCGCTGTTTACGCCGGATCTTTTTATTGTCGGCGGTGGAGTGTCAAAAGAACACGAGCAGTTCCTGCCGAAACTGAAACTTAGAACGCCGATTGTCCCTGCTGAAAATAGAAACAGCGCTGGAATACTTGGAGCCGCACACTGGGCAAGAAAGAATTCTGTGGATTAGATGGAGGGGTCGGCCGATACGCCGGGTTCTGTACCTTTCGGTGACGGCCATCTATCTAGCAACAGTGTTACCACTGTCGTCAAGCGGTCTACCCGAAGACTCGAGCGAGCAGCTCTCAAACGTCTCCTATGCGACCTTGCTCCAAGCGAGGTTTACCTAGCTACCCCAGTCACCTGGGGCACTGGTGGTCTCTTACACCACCGTTTCACCCTTACCACTTGCGTGGCGGTCTGCTTTCTGTTGCACTTGCTTGCGGTTTGCACCGAGTGGGTGTTACCCACCACCTTGCTCTTTGGAGCCCGGACGTTCCTCGTCAGTTTTACCTGCCGCGACCGTCTGGCCGACCCTTCCAAATCAAGGGTAGCCTAAGCAACCTAGAGATGACCAGAGTAATTTACGCAACTAACCTCAGCCGCCTCGTCGCCCCAAAACCTGAGCACTGTAATTGAGCAGGGAGCAAGACTAATTCGCCAGTATGCTGACCATTCAGCTTCCAAAGCTGCCCTGATGAAGCCTCTTATTGGCATTACGTGGCTGACCACGACTATGGTCTCCCCTTCAAATTTCTCTAGAATTTCATTTTTGACTCTGACGATTCTGCGATCAAATTCCTTTATTGACTCGCCACCGCCAGGTGGGCTCACGTTAACATCGCCGCGCCAATTCTCGTATTGGTCGGGCCACTTCTCTTGGACCTCTGCGCTTGTATATCCATCCCAGTCTCCAAAGGATATTTCAGCCAAATCTTCAAAGACCTCGGACTGCATACCTAGCTTCAGCGAAACAATCTCTGCAGTTTCCTTAGTTCTCGCTAGCGGAGATGATACGACTGCTGTTGGTTTAGCCACCTTAGCGAAAAAGCCAGTGCTTCCAATCTTTGCAATTTCCTCCGCGGCTTTCGTCGCATCCAAAATACCTGTATCGGATAGAGATGGGTCTTCGCCTCCACGACCTGAGATCCGGTGGTTCTCGGTAAATGGTGTCCGACCGTGACGAAGGAGTATTACAGTGGTTAGTTTTTTAGAAATGTTCCTTGGCGCTCTAACTGAGGAAGGCATAAGTGGGTTGTATTCAATGTCGACCACACTGCTTTTTGAAGCCGTGGTTACCACATTGATTGAGCTGGTGCCAGGCTCGGATAGAAATTTACGGACATTGCTACTTTCGGCATCCATAGCCTCATTGGCTAGGGCGTCTGCCCGGATGTTCTTCTCTCTGGGAATCCACTCAAAGCGAACTGACATTCCTGCAATTACTTCAATTAATTCACGGCTAAGTTCTGCCATTGACTGATGCTTAACTTTCCAGCGACCAGACATTTGCTCGACAACCAGTTTGCTGTCCATTAGAACAAGAACATTTGCTCCTGGAGCGAGCTCCTTAGCAAGTTCCAAACCTGCAATAACGGCTCGATATTCGGCCACGTTGTTTGTTGCAACTCCAAGAAAAATTGCCGCCTCGGCAAGTATTTCTTTGGTGTCTGCATCTAGAACAATTGCCCCGCTACCTGCAGGACCAGGGTTACCCCGAGACCCGCCATCGGCTTCGATTATTACATTGCTGATCATCTGATGATTATTGCCTGACACTCTGGACAAGAGCCAATTTGATCGTCAGCAAGATTATTTAGAGTGTCAATAGCGCCAACGGTTAGCGTCATTCTGCAAGCAGTACACGCTCTATCTACCACTTGCCCGACAGCTACCTGTCTTTGCGCAAGAGCCTGATACCTGCTCAAGATCTCCGGTGGAATCTTAGCCAAGACAATTTCGCGATCAGCGCTGGCTTTGCGTCCGAGATTTTTTAATTCATCAACCCGCTGCTGGAT
>RHAS01000048.1 GCA_010028615.1 Actinomycetota bacterium | reverse complement strand
TTCCATATGTCCTGTCGCCAGTGCTTCTGCCGCCCCTGCTGCCTCGGCCGCCGCCTCCCCCGCCGCCACCGCCACTACCAGCCACATTTCCATTAAGGATTACCGTTCCGGCGTTTACCGTTGCTGTTGCTGCAGATACGCTCGATGCCCCTACTGCACCGCCGCCGCCCATATTGCCGGCAATACCCATATTGCCGAAAATTCCACCCATTCCGCCGGACAGCGCAGCGCGCCTTCTGTCATAACGCGCTGAACGCCTACCTTTAAGTGCAAATCGTGCCGTAGCGCCAACAGCCATTGTTGCACCAATTGGCCCAAGAATCGCCATAAAGTTAAGGACTTTGGCAATAGTCTCAAAGACCTGTCCAACAACTGTAGCCACTTTACTAATAATTGGGAGTGCTGCCGTAAATGCTTTTCTTAACGCATTACCAATATCAAAGAATCCATCTACAATTCGCTTGAGGGCATCACCAAATTGTAAAAACTCTTCTTTGTTTTCTTTAGCAAGCTGTGCGAAAGCTCGAGCGCCAGAGCCAATTCGCTTGAATATTTGCACAAGTGGCTTACCAAACATGTCAATGACAATTGAGCCGCCCTCACGCATTGATTCCAGAGAGCGTCGCGCTTCGTTGAATTCATTAACAAAAGCTTTAAAGAAATTGCCGGTTCTCTTCCACCATCCAGCGGCGGCAGGCAAAAATTCCCTAAATAACTTGATAGCAAATGTTTCTGTTTTTTCACTAAGTTTTTCTAATGCATCTAAAAGGCCGCCACGACCAAATCGTATAAGGTCACCCCGAACCATCCTGAACGCTCTGGTAAGACCCTGAAATATCGCATTCATTGTTTTTTTAACTGGCTCTAGCAGGTAGCGGCCAGCGTCAGATAGCTCAACAAAGGCTTTTGTTAGATAGCCTTTAAGCTGTGCCATGAGGGTTTGATTAACTGTTTTACCAAACCCCTCAACACCGGCGTCCTTAGCAAGCTGTCCGGACTCCAATGCTTCAAGTAGTTTTTTAGGGCTGCTGTATTTTTTAGCTGCCTTTTCAAATTCCGGGCCTATCTGGGCTGCTAATGATTGTCTTTGATTGTAAGCATCTTTTACATACTGGCCAGATGCTTGTTTTCTAATGAGCGACAGATACTCTGCTGCTGCTGCAAGACTCTTATCCCTATTCCCGCCAGTACCGAAATCGGCCATCATTTCTAATTGCTTAACAGCCTTTGGGTCTAGTTTTGCATTCTTGCTGAATGTTGCATACGCCTGATTAAGGGCAGTAATCCCATACGTTGCGAGTGTCGAATTGACCTGCAACATACGTAGGGCGTCAGCTGATTGAGAAATCGCAGTACCGAGCCCTGGCCCCTCTTTAAAACGGAATGCCTGGGCGGCAGCATTAAACTCAGTAAAAGCCGCTGCTGCCGTTATGGCTGCGGCACCCGCTGCGGCTAGAGCCCCCGCAACTGCTTGCATGCCCCAGTTGTATAGTTTTACCGCAGCATTGCCGATTGCGAATGCGGCATTAACGCTAACAAGGGCAGCGGTAACGGCAAGAAACTCAATACCAAGGCCAATAACTAAATACATTATTTTTCTAGCATGTTTGATGAACATATTGCTAGCTGTATTAAGCTTATTCATAGCGCCAGTGGCGCCCGTCATTCGACCATTTAATTGGTCCATGCGACCGGCAAGACGGTTTGTGTCGGTAGCAGCAGAGCGTTCGGCCCGGCCCAGAGCTGTAAGGCGAGCTGCTGTCGCCTCAATCTGCTCTGTGTTCCTTGTATCTACATCAAGGACAATATTTATACGACTGTCAGCAGCCACTTAAACCCCAAAATATGCTCAATATCCTTGAGCTTTACGCTCTGCAGCGGCGCGGTCCGCCTCAATAACTTTAGCACATGCGACGCGGATGAGCCATTCGTCTGGTGTGCAGTCAAGGAGCTTTATGGGGTCTGTTCCGAATAGCTCTCCTAGACGGGCGGCCGTCTCAATGCGGCCGTCCTCAATCAAATCATCTAGGACAGCTTCGTAGGGTTTTCTGTTTGCTCAACAGTATCGCCATATCCGGCGGCATCGATAATCGCAAGAGCTGCTGCCTCAACATGCGGGTCAAGGCCGAAGAATGCAATTACCGCATCGGGAAGGGCCCGGGTTGAATTGGTCATCTTGAGAACAGATGGGGATGCAAATCCAAGCGACTTGCCATCTTCATATACCTCTTCGCCATTGAGATAAATGCCGACAGTGGTATGGCCGATTACTTGGCAAGCAAACTTGGTGGCGTCGATGCCATTCTTTGTTTCAGAACCGGCATTTTTTTGCCATGCACGTAGTTGCTGCTGCGTGATGTTGGGGCTAATCAATAGCTGGACACCAGGACGCTCAGGAACGGAAATGAAGATTTCCGGACGCATTACCTTTTTGCCCACGACAGCCTTTAATTGGTCGAGGACATTGTCTGACTCAACTTCGTCAAACCGCGACGCTGGTTCATTGTTTTCGCTTACTGGCTCGTATAGATTGCTCATAGCCGACACACTAGCACTACGGAGGACGTACTAGTGGATGTAAATAATTACTGTGTTGGCTCGCCTGAGATAGCGAATGTCAGCGCGAATGTAGCTGGGGCACCCGATGATGCGTCGCCCTCTGGCTCCGAAAGGCCAACGAGAAGCGCCTTTGAGTAGACTCTCTCCGACTGGGCATTCTTAAGGTCACAGTCGGTGTCGTAAATCTTGATTTCGTAGTACGCCCGTCCCACAACCTTGCGTGCATCCTTAAGGACTGTGCGAAGGTCTGAGTCATAGTGCTTTGTAAGAGTTACGTCGCCGACCTCAGAAGGGGCACAGAGTGTCTCTGGGAATGCGTTACCACCTGTGTAAATCTTTTCCACAGAAGCCGTAATCTCACCACCCGAAACCTGCGCGAAATAACCGCTTAGTGTCGGGCCGGTAATGTCACCACCGGCGAGCGGCGTGATTTCGGCAATGATTTGCCTCTGAGCTAATTTTGCTGATGGCATTTATTCCTCCGTTATACCAATGTTGACGTTAGATTGGACTTAGTAATCTCAACCTCGATGCGGTCGCCTATTGAGCTAACGCGAGCGCCAATTTTGGCCTTGATTACTCCAGTTGCTAGCTGTGTCAGTGGATTGATTGAGTCGTTGACCTGGACCGTGTAGCCGGGGTCAATCTGCTTTCCGGTTCCATCGAAAGCCTCGTAGAGACCGCCACCAACGCGAATTCTGTCCATAATGGCTGTGAGAGTCGCGGCGACTCTTGAGAAAGTAGAGCGGCGACCGTCAATTGGGAGGAACAGAAGCGCCTCGAGAGCAATCTCAGCCTCGTGAACAATCTGGTTTAGAACCTCGCGGGCAATGATGAACCTGAAGTTATCTGTATCAGAAGAAGCTGAACGGGCTCCGTAGATTCGCGTTGTTCCGCTGATTACCTTAATTGCATTGACGTATCCAGCATCTAGTGTCTCCGACTCGGCTTTTGACAGCACGACGGCCGGCGCTGTTACGAACTTTGCTTCAGACCTTTCGCCAGCATATGGGTTCCAGGAGCCATAGGTGTTATGAACGACGGCGCGCTTTGCACATACGTACCCCTCACATGGAACTGTCTTTGTAAGAGAACCGTCTGGAATCTTGACCCATGGGTAAAAGAATGCTGCAAACTCGGCGTTGTCGGCATCTGAATAATCAGTTACTGCCGCTATGGCGTCATTTACGGAGTCATCTTTGTCGAAGCCCAAAATTGCGATGCGGCGGCTTCCCGCTGCGTGGCTGATTAGGCCTTCACGGACGGTGCTCGACGTGTAGCCTGGGGCGCATACGGCACCAGGTCCGAGGTTTTCCGTGAATAAACCGATTGCAGATACAACATCGGCTGCGGCAATTGCGCCACCGTCGTCACCGTTTGTAAAGTTCGAGGCTGCCACAACGGCTGGGATGCCTGTTTCACCCTCGTCTGCAGCAGTTACGTAAAGTGCAGCAACAGCGCTATTGTTTATTTCTTCAACAGCAGCAGCGACAGTTGTGTGTGTCTTTGTCGCAAAGACTATTACGTCATTTAGATAGACCGAAATCTTGAAGTTTGTTCCAGCTGTTGGCTGAGATACTGACGCCTTGAGGACACCGCTATGCGACCATGTGCCCTTACCTGCGGCAGTAAGCGTAATAACGGGGGTTCCGCCAGTCTTATCAAGCTCTAGTGAAGCCTCTACCGCATCGTCAGCAACGACCCTAGATACGTAAGCGCGAGCGCCACCCTCTTCAAAGAAGGTTCTAATTGTCTCGTACGTCCAGCCAGCGGCAATCGAACCACCGAAAATATCTTCGTAGTCGGAAAGACTTGTAACTAGATGAACGGTGCCATCAGGTCCGCGCTCAGTTAGTCCAGCAACGAACATCGTCGCCGTTGCAGCGGTCTGTGTGTTTGTCGGTCCTGTGCGAACCGCCGTTGTTACGATTACACCTGGCATTTGTTCCTCCGTCCCATCCGAAACTGCATGGGCTATTTGTAGTGAGACTACTCAGATTATACTGACTGACTATCTGTTTCTGGCGAACCTTCGCCATCTGATTTTTCATCTTGCTCTTGCGCGGATGACAAATCGTTCTCTGTTAATTGTTCCACGTTTTCATCTTCTGCGGCGACAGTTTGCGCCGGTTGTTCATTATTGATAACTGCAGCCAAATTAGCCACAGCACCTTCTAGTACCAGGGGGGATAAAGCTGACTGGTCTTTTTTTCTGCGCTTTTTTTTTGGCTCTTCTTTGACCGGCATTGCCGTAGCGCTCTCCGAAAGCTCAAAACTACGAGATTTCAAAGACTTTCTGTTCAGCAAACTCTTGACGCGCTCGTTGTCTGGGCTTACAAGAGCTGTCATTAGCGGCGGCAAGTACACGTCATCAATTACCATCAACGTTTGGCCAGATACATTTTGAACCTGGATAAGTCCAGCAAAATCAAGGGGAAATTCAGTTTGCGGATTGTTTACAATTTGGATGAAATCGTTTGCATGTGTCATAAAATCTCCTCTAGCAAGTCATCTCGCGACAAGTCGCCGCTGCCGATGACCTCAAGGTCGTATTCGGTAACGGTTCCGATGTCTTCTCTTGTAATGACTTCATCTAATAATAGGTCATAACCTATGAATGCACCGGCAAGAACTCTGTCGCCTTTCAGCAGCGTCAAGTCTGAATATTCCTCAGACATTGAGGTTTCCTCCACCCTCGCCTCTCTAGCCGAATCAACTCTTGACAGGCATGGGTAGTCAAGAAGGGCGGACCTAATAACGGTAGTTAATCTGTCACGCATCAAGGTCGACTCATAAGACCCTTCGGTCTTGACCCATATGTAGGTCCTCATGCCATACGCGACCCTGTATAGCGGGTCAAGAGTTGAGCCATCATACTCAAGACGGGTAAACGATTTAGCGTTAATTGCCACAGTGATAATCGAAGGCCACGCATCAAGCGCGAGTGGCTCGTACGTTAGATACTCGGCAGGTGACGGCAATATGCCATCATCTACGCCCCAACCGTTGCGGTACTTAATGATTGGGATATCGTCTTGCAGGTACGTGGTTATATAGTGCTTTGCAGAATGAGCACCTTGCATTAATTCTTTCATTACGACACTTGCCCATCTACGACCCAGTCGGCAGCATCATTTGCATACTTCTCTGCGAACCCTGTTGGTTCAAATACCAGTTTGCGTTTTGGCATTTTGGTTGTTCCGTATTGATGGAACTTTGCATATTCAACTTTTGTGCCGATAGACATTGATGTTGGCGTAACGGAAAATAGTGAATCAGGACTGTTCCCGGTCATGCTCGCAAGCAACCTTCCTGTCTTAACCATCGGTGGCATGCCCGGAAATCGAGTTGCCTTCCACGCACCGTAGCCAGCATCAAGCGGTGCCCAGCCCCCAGAGGGTAAGCCGCCAAGGGCAAAATTTGATGTATTCATCGCAGAGATTTCTGCTTTCGCTTTGACAAATAGAGGAGCAAAGTTGTCAAAGAACCGGTAATTTTTTTGATTATCAAAAAGAAATCTCCGGACCTCTACACCTCTGAGCAAAGGAGGGGGCCCACAAAATGGGGCTAACGAGGTACCCGAATAACCTATCAATAACTCGGCGCGTTTCCTGAGCTTT
>RHAS01000047.1 GCA_010028615.1 Actinomycetota bacterium | reverse complement strand
AAAGCCATGATGGTAACCTCAACAACAAAAATTACAACCAGAGCAAAGTTAAGATTTAGTGCTGCTGTTCCAGGCACTCGCACCGGTCTAGTAACCGCTCTAGCGTTATGGGCTCTGGTTCTAGCGGCATAGATACTTCCAGCCACAATAGAGCTTGCAACAATGGCAAGAATAAGTACCCAGACCCAAACCTGAGGGTTTTCCCTTCTAGCTTGATAAACAACTAGACCGATAATCAGAGCCAGAGTAGTACCAACAATTGGGTAGATGAAGGCTAAAGCAGCTTCGCGCTTAGCGCGCTTCTGCTCTGGATCTGGTTTCTGCTCAGTCGCATTTGACTTACGGTAAACAGTCACAGCAAGTAGTGCAAAAATACAGGCAGCAGCAGCGAGGATTATCGGTAGATAGACTCCCAATAGTTGCTCAACAATTCCGCTTCCACCTCTGAACTCATTAAATGAAGCAAGGAAAAGTGAGATAGCAAATATTGCCAGTGAAACTAGCGAAACAATAACCCCCACTGTGGTGAACCTCAAGACCGGTAACGCTCCAGGAACACCGTTAGCCAATTGCACGTCAGCTGATCTAAAGGCTAGGGCTGTAAAGAGGGCAAGAGCGACCAGTGCCACTAGGAAGACATAGGTGCTTGGTCTAAGAACGCTGTCTGTACCGGCTATTAGCTTCCCTGTCTCGGAATACATAGTCCGCTCAAAGAGTCCAACATAGTTACCAATAATGATGCCAAACCACATAAAACTAAGACCGATAAGAACCAAAGCGGTAGGCCGCTGCAATGTTTTATTCATGTTCCCAGCCTACGCCAACTATCCGATTCATGAATTAATGAGCTGATCCCACAAAACATCAACAGGGTGCTGCCATTCTGCTCGCTGCATAGGCATACTTATCCTCTTGCCTACTTTTCCCCTGAACTTAGGGTTTGGTTCTATTTCAAGAGTTTTGTGATTTCTATGCCTTGGGTGCGTAAGTATGGATTTGATATCCTGATCACTTCTAAGCGTTAAACCACAGGTGCAGGTCCTCTCTTCTATAAGCGAATGAAGGTTCTCTTGAACGTCCTTAAGGGCTACCTTGTAGAGAACGACCTTTACCCAGAACCCAAAGAACACCGGACTTGAGTCGATAGTTCCATACTCCCTAGTTATGTCATTGATTGTTTGCTCTGGGTTCACATACTTACTGACGTACCACCAGGTCCTACCTGACATCTTTGTTTCTTTAGACTTTCTTCTCATTAACCCACCTCTATGACTGGAAAATGTAGTTTCACGATCCTGTCCCACTTCAAATCAACTGGATGGGTACCGTTTAGACCCCATAGCCGCTTATTTACTTTTCCCCTAAAAGTCACATAGCTAAGCTGCTTGAGAGTCACGTGGTCTCGATGACCGGGTGCTCTTAGGATTGCATCTAGGTCTGAATGGACTTCAAGGTTTATTACCAATCCACAGCTGCAGGTATCTTCTTCGATTAGTGAGTGCAGGTTCTCATAGATATCTAGCTGAACAGCCTGGAGTTTAGATTTAGCAGTTTCATATCCCCAGCCAGCTACAACTGAGGTATTTCCATTAGGAAAGAACTCGTTACGTAAGTTACCAAGCTTGGCAGTTGGGTTTGTGAACTTATCGGTGTAGATGATTTCAGTCATTCAGGCTCTCCTTCTTGCTGAAGTCGACGACTGAATCTTTGTGCACTGTCCAGGTGCTTGGAATGAATCGAAAACCGTCATGTTTACCATTCACATACCTGAGTATCAGTAGGTCCCAAGCGGCATCTATTTTGCCCTTCTCTGGCCCCAAGGAATAGAGCCTTCTACCGACCAGTCCCCTAAATACAGGAAACTCTGGTTCCAAGGTGATGTGATTGCGGTGATGGCGTGAGGTAACCAAAGCTACAGGCAAAGAAACCACGTCATCGAGCATCTGCAGGCCACAACTACAAACACCGAATTCAACCATGGAGTGCAGATTGTCTTTTTGATCTTGCAGGATTGCTTTTAGCTTCATCAGTCGGCTGTCAATACCCCAGTGCTCGACGACGCTAACTCTGGTTTTCCTGTAGTGCTCTGCTTCGGTTTGTTTGATCTTGTTCTCAAGATCAGTCTCGGCTGGCAAGTATTGCCACTTTATTTCTTCAGACATAAGTAATGCCCCTTCTTGGTAGTCGGGGCATTACTGCCCCATCTTGGTTTACCTAACACGGTTGTGTTTTGGTCTGTTGCGTTTGTTTGTTGCTTGGCACCTTACCGATGGGAGGCAGGTTGCTCTCTTCTTTGCTGATTGCTCAGCTCAACAGAAACTATTTAGTTATGAATGTATGTTACATCCCCGCACTGACATTGCAAGTGTCAGCGTGGGAAGCGCTTACCCTCTACCCTCGCCGCGATTTCCTCTGCGTTTACCGAAGTAGTGGATGATGCCCAGAGCGCGCTGTGAATCGCCTAGTTCAAGGTATGCCTCGACTGAACGATCTTTTAGCTTCTTTGCCTCAGCGGTGTGACGAAGATCCTTGTGGATGCGAGCTGCATTTTCAACGGCAAATGCCTGCTGCAACGGGTCATCCTTGATTCTGATATCCGTCATAACTTCATCATTTAGAAGAAGTGACTCTTCAAAACGACCGACGTTACGTAGTGCATTGGTAAAGCGATTCTTGAGATCAATTACGATTTCATCCTGCATGTTCAGAGCTTCGTGCGAGATCTCATCCCAGATCTCTGCGATTCCCAGATAGTCGCCAAACTCCCAAAGTGTGATGACCATCTCGTGAATCATTTTCCAACGCAGATTCAAATCCCCAGCTTTATTGGCTTTCTCAAGCAAAGTTTTAGCTAGGCTGACCGCAATGTCCTTCTGGCCGGATGAGCGAAGGTGCTGGACCTCCGAAATACCTTCTTCGACCTCTTGGCGAGATCCGCCCGGCACTCTTTTTCTTAGTGCTCTGCGCAAAACCGCAATCCGGGCAGCACCTTCGGTGTTTCCCTCGTCCAAATAGCACTGCTCTACCCACTCGGCAGCAATCAGGGCAACCTCAAACTCGTTGCTCCAGGGTTTTACGCTCTGGTCTACTAAGCGCTCGAGGGTCTTGATGGCCTTGCCAGTTAGGCCTAGTAACATCAAGGCTCTGCCTAGGTAGAGCTTGGTTTCCGGGCTAGAAGCCTTGTAGATACGCTGCTCTAGGGCTCTAATCTCCTCAAGGTCTTCTTTGGCCTTTAGTGGATTACCCTCAAGCATAGAAATTCTGGCAAATAGGCGATCAACTTCACACAGCGAAATAAGTTGGCTGTGATCTTGATACAGCTCTCTAGCAACTTCTCCGTGCTGTTTAGCTCTTTCAAGATCGTCTAGCTCGATATAGCAGCGCATTAGGTTCAAGTTAGCCAGCGCGGTTTCTGGAAGATCAGAAATAAATTCGGCATACTCGAGAACTAGCTTTAGTTCGTAGGTAGCCTCGGCATAGCGCTTTAGTTTCATCAGAGCTGTGGCTTTGTTTAGACGGACAGTTCCCATGCGCTCTAAGACCTCAACGTCGGGTTGGAACGATGGGTAATAGCTGATTAGTTCATCGGCATAAGAAATAGCCCGCTTTGGGTCGCCTAGGCCGTCTGCGACGCGCAGCGATAATGCTAGGAGTGTGCGGTTTCTTTCGCTCTCGAGGTTGTGCTCCTTGGCAATCTCAAGTGCGCTCTCTAAATACTGGATTTCAATTCTGTAGGTGCGTTCGTGATAAGCGATGGCGGCGAGTTTGAAAAGAATATCAATCTTGGCCGGCCATGGTGTGTTTGGATTACCGAATTCCTGCCAAAGTTCGTCGGGATCTTCGTTACCAAAGTTAAAGCTCATAAATTTCTCCAAGGTTCCGACTTATTTGGGTTGCCAAATTAAGCCCTAGGGGTTTGGGATTTTGTGTTGGAGAGTTATTGTCTAACACTCCACTGACATTTAACCTAGACACGCCGCTTGCTAAATAATATTCAGCAAATTCTTTGCCCAAGAAGTGAAGCTAGTATTTGAAACTGCTTTGTGTTGCAGTTTCTTCCCGAGTTATGAAGCCAATTCAAAATGTATGGCTCTGGCATGTGGGCCTTGACCTGGTACCTGCTTGGTTAGGTGGTAGCCGTTGCAACCGTCGCAGAGGTAATAGCTATCGTGCAGGTAACGGGACTGACCTTTTCTGGCGATGTCCTTCTTGCGACGGGTGCGGAACATAGATAGTGCTCGCTGAGCCTCCTTAGGATCGCGGTAGCGAATCTTATCCGGGGTCAGGGTGCACTTCTGGTTATGCTTGCTTGCCTTAGGCTTCTGGTATTTTGCTGCGTTGTAACTCAATTTGTTGTCCTTTCGAAGTTTGTAAAAGCTTTTGGAGTAGTAAGTAAACCAGCAACCACTGACATTTATTCCCAGACCGAATTGGCCTTGTGGTTATCAACAGTTAGGCTTATAGTCATTTGTAATACATGTAATACAGGAGACAATTATGGCCATGGTAACCGTCAGGCTTTCCGATGATTTGAAAGCTCGAATCGACAACCTCGCGGAGAAAAGTGGAAGGCCGAAGTCTTACTTCATCCGAGAGCTGATTCTCAGAGGCATAGAAGAGTTTGAAGAGGACCTTCGTGACCTTGAGGCTATCCGCGAATATCTTGCCGCAGGGGGACGCAACCAAAAGATGATAAGCATGAAAGATCTCAGCATTGAACTCGGACTCGACAAATTGGACAGTGAAAATAACTCCACCAGCAGAAAAACAACTAAAAAGGCTTCCCAAACCAGTCGCCCTAAGACTGCGAAACCAGCTGCATCAAATAGCAGAAAAAGAAAATCCGCTTGACTTCCTAACTCCCTTGAAAGGAGACTGGGTCCCGTTTTACAAGATGTGGGTTGGGGATTACCGGCTGATAATCGATGTTGAGGATGAAACTCTAACCTTGATTCTTATTCGTGCAGGTCATAGAAAGAACGTCTATTCCTAACTATTCGGGTAGCACCACAAAAGTCTCTAGGGTTCTATCGGCAGCAAAAGCGATTCTGACTCCAGAGTCTCTAGCTTCGAATAAGGCATCTAGAGCTTCCTGAGTGATTCGCTCTCCAGGCGATAACACTGGAACCCCTGGTGGGTAAGGACATATCATTTCAGCGGAAACACGACCAACTGCATCTTTGGCTGCAATAGTTTCTTGCTTTGAAAAGAATGCTTCTCTAGGTGAGACGACAACTTCAGGGACAATGCTAAACGCTGCAGCTGTTGCAACCTGTCTTGGCTCACCGCGGTGTTTGTTTACTGAATCAATAATTCGCTGAATTAGATCTTCAATTAGTTCTGGAGTGTCCGCAAAGGTAATCATCGGGATGATTAGATCTCGGTTAGCCATCTCAACATCGATGTTAGCTTTTAGTAGATCTTGTTCTACTAAATTGCCATCTGCTCCGGTTTTTGGAAGCAGGATAACAAGTTTTAGCGGGTCAATGTATTCACCATCGATTACATCGATACCGTTCGCTACCAATGTGGCTCTCCCTTTTTCAGTGGCATCAATAATCGGATCAATTAGCTCATAGCCGTGTAATTGCAGTAGCGCTCTGGATGCATCAATGGAAGCCAAAATTCTTCCGGACATCGATGTGGTCTGCGTTGAATCAAAAGCTTTGTTAAAGCGCTTTAGATCAACTAGGCCTTCTCTAACTAAAACAAAGGATGCTTGTGACCAAGCAGGTAAGGTCTTATGAGCCGAAGTTACTACTATGTCTGCACCTTCAGCCAGTGGGTGCTCAGGAAGTTCTGGGTGAAAACCATAGTGAGCAGCCCAAGCAGCATCAACAACCAGCGGGATACCTGCATCGTGGCAGACTTTGGCTAGTCGCGGGATATTCGACATGGTGCCAACATAGGAAGGCTCGCCAATTAGCACAGCCTTGGCATCTGGGTTAGCCTCAATGGTCTCTTTGAGTCTGGTCGACGGCAGATACTCGGGTAACCCGGTGGTTGGGTTTATCTCCGGCCTTACCCAAACTGGGATAACTCCGGCATAGACCATGCCTACCAGCACAGACTTGTGCAGTGTTCTAGAAACAATGACCTTGTCGCCAGGCCCGGCAACTGCCATAACTGCCGCGTGGTTAGAACCGGATGACCCGTTTACGCCAAAGCGGCAGAGGTCTGCTCCCCAAAGATCGGCGGCTAGCTTTTCAGCTTCAAGAATTAGTGATGGGGAGATGCGATAGGG
>RHAS01000046.1 GCA_010028615.1 Actinomycetota bacterium | reverse complement strand
GAGGCGCTCATCGCCGAGGGACACGCAACGGCAGCTCGAATCGTGCGCGAGGCCGAAGCTCAGACCAAGGCCGATCAGATTCGACTCGAACAAGAGAAGGCGCTCATCGAGCATTCAATCTCTGAGCTCTATGCCTTCGAAAAGGAATATCGCCTCAAGATCAAGACCTTCATCGAGAGCCAGCTAGCCGAAATCGATAACTCGAGGGTTGCTCCAACTCCGAACTCTGCTCCAACCGGTTTCCTCGGACTAACCGAGATCTAGGTCGTGTCTCGCCGAATCCCAAACTCAGCCAAAGTCGCTTTGGTTGTTGCGATTGGCGCTTTGATCGCTCTGGTCGATCAACTCACGAAAGAGGCTGCCATCGCCGGACTCGTTCCCAACCACACGGTGCCCGTTTTCGGCGACATCTTAGGTTGGTATCTCACCTACAACGACTCGGCGGCTTTCAGCATCGGCTTTGGCGTGACCTGGATTTTCACGATCATCTCATCGGTCGCCTTGCTCTTCGTGCTCTGGCGTGCGCCGCGCATTCAGACCACCGGTTGGCTGATTTTGGCAGGGATGCTCACCGGCGGTATTTCTGGCAATCTCATTGACCGTCTAACTCGCGAACCGGGCTTCGGCAGCGGTCAGCGGTGAGCCGCCGGTGGTTGAAGTATCCTCAACAACGACAACTTTCTTGCCACTGACATCTGGGCCTTCAACCTGTCTTCCCATGCCGTGAGCTTTAGCTTGTTTGCGAACTACAAAAGCATCGATTTTTCTGCCACGATTATTCGCCTGATGCAATACCGCTGTGGCTACAGGGTCGGCTCCCATGGTTAATCCACCGATAGCAACAAAATCGGTAATGCTGTTTTGATCTAGAAGATCCAACATGATTTGACCAATCAGTGGGGCAGCTTCATGGTGCAGTGTTGCCCTGCGCAGATCAACGTAGTAATCAGCTTCGATCCCACTGGATAAAGTGACTTTGCCATGCACCACGGCTAGTTCTTTGATTAGTTCAATTAGGCGGTGCTTGGCTTGAGAAGTATTGGTCATGCCTTAAGTTTAAGTAATGCGCATAGCAACTCATAACGTTAACTCGATTAGAACCCGTGTTGGTCGCGTAGTTGACTGGCTAAAGAGGGCAGACATCGATGTCTTGGCGATGCAGGAAATAAAGTGCAAACCAGAGCAGTTTCCGCTACAGGCCTTTGTAGATGCTGGCTATCACGTAGTGCTCCATGGGCTAAATCAGTGGAATGGTGTTGCTTTTGCCAGCAAGATGCAGCCAGACGATGTTGAGATTGGTTTCGCTGGAATGCCTGGTTTTGGGCCTGACTTAGCTCAAGAAGCAAGGGCGATTGGCGCAACTTTCAACGGCATCAGGCTTTGGTCACTTTATATCCCAAACGGTAGAACGCTAGATGACCCGCACTATGACTACAAGCTGGAGTGGCTTGATCGCTTAGCCTCGGTTACCAGTGAATGGATTGAAGATGAAACCCCGTTAGCGCTGATGGGAGATTTCAACATTGCACCACTTGATACCGATGTCTGGGACATGGATGCCTTCATCGGCCAGACCCACGTTTCGGAGGCTGAGCGACAGGCATTTGAGGCTTTCGAGCAAATTGGGATGCAGGATGTAGTGCGGCCACTGGTCCCTGAGGGCTATACCTACTGGGATTACCAGCAATTACGCTTTCCAAAAAATGAAGGTATGCGGATCGACTTCATACTAGGAAACGAAAGCTTTGCCGAAAGAGTAACGGGTGCAGAAATCCACCGTGATGAACGTAAGGGTGAAGGCCCATCGGATCACGTTCCGGTGGTAGTTGAACTCAACTAAATGGGGTTGAGTGTGCCAAGATTGCCTTAAGAGTTAGGACCATCGATGACTAAGCTAAATAAATTTGTTGTTTTCCTGTCCGGATTATTACTGGTGCTACCTGCGATGCCTGCATATGCCGGCAAGGCCTGCAGCGAACCCGGGCCAGGGCTAGATCTCTCTAGTTGTGATTTTGCAGGGATGAACCTTAGCGGCTATGACCTAAGTGACTCTATTTTGAGCCAAGCTAATCTAACCAACACAGACCTAAGTGGGGCGAACCTGAATAATGTTCGTGCGGAGAAAATAGTTGGGACTCCAAGTCGCTTACCTCAGGGCTGGCTGATCTTGAATGGATTTCTCTTCGGGCCCCAAGCTCAACTTAGCTCTTTCAATCTAAGCAACATGAACCTTACCAACGTCAACTTATCTAAAGCAAATCTAAGTTATGCGATTCTGAAAGATGTCAACTTAAGCAACGTCAACCTGTCCGAAGCAAACCTTGAAAGAGTTTATGCCAACGGAATAACCGGAACACCGCTGGCACTGCCTACCGATTGGGATCTAGAAAAGGGTTTACTCATCGGACCGAAAGCTAATCTCTCATCGCTAACTATCACCGATCTCGATTTCAGAAACTTTAATATTTCTGGTGCATCCTTACGCGGTAGCGCTCTTATCCGAGCGAATCTATCTGGCATGGATATGCGCGATGTTCTTATCGATATGGCAGCGCTGTTAAACACAAACATAAATGGTACGGATTTCTCTGGAGTAGACTTCGAGGGTCTTATTTCTGAAGGCGTTACCGGAACACCGGCTGCACTTCCTGAAGGATGGGTGCTTCGTAGTGGGTTCCTCTTCGGCCAATATGCCAACTTGAGTACTGCAAATTTAAGCAATATGGATCTCACGGGAATTGACCTAGCCGAAGTTAATTTAACCGCGGCAAATCTTTATAATGCCAATCTTGCTGGCGTAGATCTTAGAAATACAAGAATTACTGGAGCAAACTTAACCAGCGCTAACATCACGAATACAGACTTGACCGATGTTGATCTAACAGGCTTGATTGCTTCGAGAGTAGTTGGAACTCCCGTTGGATTGGATGAAAACTGGCGCTTGTTTGAAGGGTTTTTGATCGGGCCTACCGCAAATCTGAGCACTGCTGACTTTTCTGGGCTAGATCTTCGAGGCCTTAAGTTCAATGGGGTGAATCTTCTTGCCGCAAACCTAAGTGGGACTAATTTGGCCGGCATGAACTTTGAAAACGCTAACCTATCTGGGGTAAATCTGATGGGAGCTAACATAACCGGCACTGATTTCACCAATGTAAATTTCAGCAGCGTGCTTGGGCGAGAACTTATCGGATTACCAGATGAACTTCCTTCTCCTTGGAAGTTAAGAAATGGATACCTGCTTGGCCCTCAAGCAAACCTAAATAATGCCAATTTAAGCAATCTGAATCTGAGCGGGTTAGATTTATCCGGAGCATCCCTTGCTATGGCCACATTCGCCAACTCAAATCTGACTGGTACAAAACTAACTGGGGCTAACCTAGAAAATACGGATCTAACCGGCGCAACCCTTCTAAATGTTGTTACTGGGAATATCACTGGCACACCTATTGGCTTACCAAACACTTTCACATTTACCGAAGGCATCATCAAGGGGATTATTTTTCTAAGCCCCACACCGACTATCACGGGGCTTGCCAAAGTCGGCTCCAGGCTCACCGCAGCACCTGGTAACTGGGATGATGGTGTGACCCTTAGTTATCAGTGGTTTAGAAACGGAGTTGCAATTGATGGGGCGACACAAAACACCTACACAGCACAGGTAGTGGATAACAATAAAGGTATAAGTGTGACTGTGACAGGCACTGGTACCGGTGGAGTTACAAAATCAAAAAGCTCGATTGATAAACCCATCGCTTCCGGAACGATGTCAATAAAGACACCAAAAATAACTGGTGTTATTGCTAAAGGAAAAACAGTTACCGCAACGGCTGTCGCTTGGGTTACCGGGGCAAAGATTTCCTACTCATGGTTACTTGATGGTAAACCCATCAAAAGCGCAACCAAAAAGACTTATAAAGTCTTGCCAAGCCAAGTCGGAAAGAAACTTAGTGTTCTTGTAAAGCAAACAGCCACTGGATACACCGCAGCGAGCAAAGCATCTTTGGCGGTAAAGGTTAAGTAGTTACTGCACAAGTTTTAGCTGGAGTAGCCGAGACAGATCTCTGCGAATGCGATAACTAGCGCTTCATAAACTCAGCGCGCTGCCTCGGGCTGTATTTCTCGATTGCATAGCGCAGCATGGTTCTGGGCATCTTGGACTTATGCTGCATGAGAAACTCAGTTAGCTTTTCCTGGTCACGATTACCAACTTCTCGTAGCATCCAACCTGCCGCCTTATGGATTAGATCTTCCTTGTCATCGAGTAGGTCTCTGGCTATTGCCAAGGTAGGTCCAAATTTATTTATTCTGATCAAAGGAAACGTAAGCAGTATTGCTGCTCGTCGCTCCCAGATTATTTCTGACTTTGCTAAGCCATGTAAAAAAGCTGCGTTGTAACCTAGGTGCCTTGAGAGGATTTTACCCATCACTGGCGCGCTGGTATCAATGAAATCCCAGTTATTGATTTTGTTTGATTTGAGTAATGCTAACCAAAACTCAAATAAATCTATTCGTTCGCTATCACTTTCAGCTTTTTCATATTTGTGGTTGAGAATGATTAGCGCGCAGAGTCTTTCATCGTGAAATTTACTGACTTCTCAGCCCGCTTAGGATTTCCTAATGCTCTTAACTCTGCACGGATTGCAGCTAGCAACTACAAACTCCCAACGACGACTAAGGCATCTCCCTTGGCTGGGACAAACTCCATGGTCTTAGCTGGATTTAGTAATACACCGGTTATTGGGTCGCCAACCGCGCCGTTAGCGCTTCGATATCCAATTGCCGACTCACCAAAGTTTCTAGCAATTGCCGCCAATTCAGCGAAGCTAACCGACTTACCTTCACTCACATAATCAGTAATGCTTCGAACGTTCATGGTTGCACCGGTAGCGTCAAAGAGATCGCTAAATACTGGAGCAAGAGCAGGGTTCTCGCTGATTTGAGCAATTAGGAGTGCGGCTAATGAGTCGCTAACTACAAGATCATCAACTGCGGCAACTCTGGCTAGTTCTATCTTTCTCGAATCTAGAATTTCAGCTACCAGTCTGGTTGGCTCAACACCGTTGCCTTCCTGGTTGAATAGCTGGTTCATCTGCAACATAGTTAGCATGGTCTGTGCATCGGCTTCCGCTTCGGTAATGGCGTTGCGATAGCCGAGCACGATGATCTCGTCATGGTGCTTATCTTTAGCAGCAGCAATCAAATCATCAATATCACCAGTGACCGTAGCGTAGCTAACCTCGATATCGCCAAAGCTGAGATCGGCTAGTTCTGCTGGGTCAACAAATCGCTGCTGGGCCACAATGTGCACAGTGGAGCCTGCAGGTAGGAACTCGGCAAGTTCGGTAAGAACTGTCCTACCCATTGATGACCAACCGATAATTAGTAGGCTTTCTGCTCGATTGGCTTCCCTAACAGCCTTTACCACTTGGGTTTTAGCGATGTCTTCACGAACACCGGTATAGACAACCTTGTCATCATCTTCAGCTATGGCAATAATTTTGGTTTCTGCGGTCAGAACTGTATCCATCGCTGGGTTAACTTTGGTGACTCCGTTTTCTTGGATTCCAACTACTGAAGCCTCGTTGAAAGCCAAAATAGCATCTGCATAAGTTTTACCTGAGAGAGCCGGAACATTGGCAAAGTAGATTTCATCGCCAGCGAAATCTAGTAAATCAAGAATCACTGCAGCTAGCCCTGGTCTACGACTTGCCTGAGCGGTGACCCTAGCAATAATTTCGTGCGAACGAACTGTTATTACTTGCCCATTCGTTGCGGTGGTCAACGCTTCACCGGTGTTGGCATCATCAATCTCGGCAACAATTCTGATTTTTGGATTCGGGTTAACCGCCTTGATAGCTAACACGGTGCTAACTACATTTGCATCCCCAGCTTCATCGCTATCTAAAACAATGATGGATTTTGCGCCAGCAATATTGCTACGCTTCAAATCTTCTGGATTAGTAACATCACCGGTTCTGGTAATTACTTTAAGTTTTCCAAGTTCAGTAGCACGCGCTTCGATTTCATCTTCCATGAAATCTCTTGTGTGCTCAGAGAAAATAACTACCTTGGCTTTCTTCACATTCTGATTAGCGATAGCTAACTCTTTAAGAATTGGGTAGATGCGGTTAGACCAACCGAGGATCAGTGTGTGTCCGTTGTCGACGATTGGGCTCTTACCCTTACGCAGACGATCAAAAGTTCTAGTAATTACTCCAACAATAAAACCGGTAACGCTACCAGCAAGAGCAACAGTGATTGCCCAGGTTAG
>RHAS01000045.1 GCA_010028615.1 Actinomycetota bacterium | reverse complement strand
TTGACAGCTACCGGTTGGCTAGAACCCTTGTATGACCTGCGGGTTAGCACACCCACGACCAAACCAACTCGACCTGGTTCGTCAGCATACTTATTGAAAACTGCGGTGTTAGTGCTACGGCTAATCACAAGTAGCGCAGTGAGATAACCGGTGGCTAGACCAATCACGATGTAGAGAGCGATTCCGAGATAAGTTCCACCGCTAATGAATGCGCCGACGACGCTGATAACAATGAAGGCTAAGATTCCGGAGGTTATTGCTAATGGGACAGCTCTAGGGTTTTCAGCCTTTAGGAAATTGACACCTTCACGGAATTGCGCGAATAATCCAGTTCCGGATTTCTGTCTCTTTGGTTTCTTTTCTTTAGCCATGGTTTAACTTTATTGCTTTCTCTCTATTTCACCGCTTGGGCGAATCCGTCCTTGATCGCTGCTTCAGCCAGATGCTGCAGGTGCTCTGGAATAACTTCGCCACGTTTAATCATGCTCTGTGCCCAAAGACGTCCAGCTCGATAACTGGAACGGACCAGTGGCCCACTGAGCACACCGAGGAAACCCATTTCCTCGGCTATTGTCTTTAGTTCTATAAACTCTTGGGGTTTCACCCAACGACTAACTGGGTGATGTTTCACAGAAGGGCGAAGGTATTGGGTAATGGTGACTATGTCTGTCCCGGCGTTGTAGAGATCTTTGAGCGCTTGTACGATTTCCTCAATCTCTTCACCCATGCCGAGAATCAGGTTACTTTTAGTTACCAATCCGGCATTTCTACCCTGAGTTATAACATCTAGAGACTTTTCATATCTGAATGCTGGTCGAATTTGGTTAAAAATCCTCGGCACAGTCTCTACGTTGTGAGCAAACACTTCTGGTTTGGCATCAAAAACCTTCTGCAAGTGAACTGGGTTTCCACTGAAATCAGGAACCAAAATTTCAACACCGGTTCCAGGGGACTGCTTATGTATCTGTCGAATAGTTTCGGCGTAAAGCCAAGATCCCTCGTCAGGAAGGTCGTCTCTAGCAACTCCGGTTACCGTGGCGTAGCGAAGCTGCATCTGCCTTACTGATTGTCCAACTCTTCGAGGCTCATCTGGATCCAAATTTGCTGGCTTTCCAGTATCTATTTGACAAAAATCACATCGTCTCGTGCATTGGGCACCACCGATTAGAAAAGTAGCTTCGCGATCTTCCCAGCACTCATAAATGTTTGGGCAACCAGCTTCTTGGCAGACTGTGTGCAGGCCTTCGGACTTTACTAATGTTTGAAGGGCTTGGTATTCTGGCCCCATTTTCGCTCGAGTCTTGATCCACTCTGGCTTGCGCTCAATTGGGACTTCGGCATTTCTAGCTTCGACCCTGAGCATCCTCTTCGGTTGTTCTTGAGTCACTTGGACACGCTTTCGATAGAGCTGAAATTCGTCATGATAACCTCGGCTGCCATTGCAGGTGTTACCTCTTTTTGTAGCATCTGGCTAATAGTACTTGTTTTAGCATCGCGAATACCGCAGGCGATGATGGTTTCATAGGGCTCAAGTGAATTGTTGCAGTTCAGCGCGAACCCGTGCATCGTGGTCTTCTCTGCAACCCGAATACCGATGGCAGCAATCTTGACGTGGCTTCCTTCATACGGAGCCCACACTCCAGATCGCCCCTCAACTCTTTCGGTGTAAAGGCCGAATTCGGCTATGGAATCGATAAGAACCTGCTCTAACCATCGCACATAGCCGACGACATCTATTGGCTCGGGGAGTTTCATAATTGGATAACCGACAAGCTGACCCGGTCCATGCCAAGTAATCTTGCCCCCTCGGTCAACATCGATGACGGGAGTCCCATCGGCAGGTCGTTCTTCGTCTTCCGTTCGCTTTCCCGCTGTATAAACACTCGCGTGCTCTAAAAGCAGAAGAGTGTCTTTTCTAACCCCAGCAGACACATCTGCATGCACCTGGCGTTGCAGGGTCCACGCATCCTTATAGTCAACGAATTTAGGGTTCAATCCAACAATCTCGAAATCAGGCACCTTTCAATTCTAAATCTTTCAACAGGACTCAAACACCTCTGACTCATCCACATCCTTAGCGCAGAGGCTAACAGGCGAGAGCGCACTGGAAGGATTTCAGTTATGCGCAGACAGCCTTCACTCAGAAACTTCGCAGTCACGAGAAAGCTTCTGGTTAGGCCATGGGGAAGTGTTTGGGCTGCAAGTGATCGTCGTAATGGTTCAATCTATTGGTTGGTTCGTCCAAGTCCTTTAGTTTGTTGGCCAAGAATCATGGCGAGTTTGACTCAACGAACTCCCTTTGCGGTACGCCTTAGAAATAATCGGGTTGCGATAGTCGTACCTGATATTGGAAACCCAAAACTTCTCGCTAAATCAATTAAACAATCGCTTCGCCAAAGAGCTAATTTCAATGCGTTCAAAGGGTTCACCGAAATCCGCAAATCAAAGTGGAATGCAATAACTGTCGCTTTCGCAAGTTTGATTGCGTTAATTTTCTGCTCAACTGTTCTAACCAGTGAAAAAGTTGAACCAGGGAAGAAATCAACAAAATCATCCTGTGCTTCGCAGAATCTAATCGGGTTAGAGATTCAATCGAGTCAGCTTCGTTCAAAGGCAATAAAACTTCAGGGGCAGAACTACTCGATCGGGGCCAAAGAAAGTTTCGGTGGCATGATCGAGATTACAGCGCAAAGGACTTGCGATGAAAGGATGTATTTATTGAGATTATGGTCAGCGGGTGACCATTACATAGTCTCTGAAGTTAATTAGTAACCCAGGTTAGCTTCAAAGTTTGCTTGCTCTAGTCGAGTTTTGACATCAACAAGGAATCTACTTGCATCAGCTCCATCGATCAGTCTGTGATCGTAGGAGAGCGCTAGATAGACCATGCTTCTGATAGCAATTGAGTCCAGACCATTCTCGTCAGTGACCACGACTGGTCTCTTCGTTACAACGCCTGTTCCAAGAATTGCTGATTGTGGAAGGAAGACCACAGGGGTGTCAAAGAGCGCTCCGCGTGAGCCAGTATTGGTGAGAGTAAATGTTCCACCAGAAAGCTCATCCGGCTTTAGTTTGTTATCTCTTGTTCTCGCGGCCAAGTCAGCGATCTGTTGAGCGATTGCCGCAAGGCTAAGTGTTGAAGCGTCTCGAATTACCGGAGTTAAAAGACCGCGTTCGGTGTCTACCGCAAAGCTGATGTTCTCTGTCGGATGGTAAACAATGTTCTCTCCATCGATGCTGGCATTTAGTTTCGGGTGAGCTCGCAACGCTTCTGCCGCTGCTAGGAAGAAAAATGGCATGAAGTTAAGTTTCACACCGGACTTCGCGGTAAATTCTGCCTGAACCTTGTTTCGCAATGCAGCGATACGGGTTACGTCAACTTCAACCACAGTAGTCAACTGTGCTGAAGATACCATTGAGGCAACTGCTCGTTCTGCGAGCACCTTGCGCAGTCTCGACATTGGTTCACTTGTGCCTCTTTGTGCTGAGGTGGTGACAACCGCTTCCGCAGCTGTTGGCGCAACTGGTTTATTCTGGCTAGCCGCAGCCAGGACATCCTCGCGTCTGATTCTTCCACCGATACCTGTTCCGGTAACGGAGTTTAGATCTACACCAGTCTCGGCAGCTAGCTTTCTAACCAACGGTGTCACATACGCAATCTCAGAGGTTTCTGTACTTTCAACCAGAGGTGCTGGAGTTACAGCAGGTGTTGCGACAGGTGCCGGTGTTACTGGAACAGTATTAACCTGTGGAGTAAAAATCGGAAGGTTCATCGGCGGCTGAGTTGTCACAGGAGCCGCTTGAGGTGCCGCTACTGGAGTTTCGATAACTGGAGTAGCAACTGGTTCAGGGACAACAGCAGTCTCTACGACAGGTGTAGTAACTGGAGGTGCAGCTGGTGCAGGGGATGACTGAGCTGCTCCATCTGCAACTATCGCAAGAACGGCACCGACAGCTGCGGTCTCGTCTTCTTGGACCAAGATCTGCTGGAGAACACCGGCAACGGGACTTGGAATTTCGGTGTCAACCTTGTCTGTTGAAACTTCGACTAATGGCTCATCGATTGCGACGGTGTCACCGACTTTTTTTAGCCATCTGGTTACGGTGCCTTCTGTAACTGACTCACCTAGTGCTGGAAGTTTGACTTCACTCATTGCTGCTCCTTATTGCAGTAAAAATTATGCGTGTGCGTGTAATGGTTTGCCGGCTAGAGCCAGATGCGCTTCACCCAAGGCTTCGTTCTGTGTTGGGTGAGCATGTACCAGGCTTGCTACTTCTTCAGGGAAAGCTTCCCAATTGACAATAAGTTGGGCTTCACCAACTTGTTCGCCAACTCTAGAGCCAATCATGTGAATTCCAATAACTGGTCCGTTGTTGCGTCTGATGAGCTTTATGAAACCAGCGGTACCTAAAATCTGGCTCTTTCCATTACCACCAAGGTTGTACTCGTAAACACTGATGTTCTCAGCTCCGTATTTCTCTGCTGCCTTTGGTTCAGTTAGGCCAACAGATGCAATCTCTGGTTCGCAGTAGGTAACTTTAGGGATACCCAGTTCATCGATGGCAACTGGCTTCAATCCTGCTAATTCCTCCGCGATAAAGATGCCCTGCTGGAATCCGCGGTGCGCCAGTTGAAGACCAGGAACGATATCTCCCGCTGCGTAAACACCAGACACAGATGTTTCCAATCTTTCATTGGTGATTACCCAACCGCGATCCATCTTGATCCCGTTTTCTTCATACCCAAATCCAGCAGTGTTTGGTCCACGACCAACAGCCACTAGAAGTAGTTCAGCATCGAATGTTTCACCGTTTTCGAGGGTAACAACAACACCGGTTGCACTTTGTTGCACTCCAGAGAATTTCACCCCAGTTTTGAAGTTGATGCCGCGCTTTCGGTAGGCACGCTCGAGCGCTTTTGATACAGCTGGATCTTCATTTGGTACAAGCGTAGGTAGTCCCTCGATGATGGTTACATCACAACCAAATGATTTCCAGATAGAAGCGAACTCAACACCGATAACTCCACCGCCTAGCACAATTGCTTTTTCTGGTACGAAGTCAAGTTGCAGGGCTTGATCTGAAGTGATTACTCTGCCGGCAATGTCCAACCCAGGAAGCGTCCTGCTGAATGAGCCCGTAGCAAGAACTAGATTCTTACCTGTGTAGGTATCTGAATTGACAGAAATCGTTTTAGGTCCGACCATGCGACCTTCACCGGATACAACTGTGATTTGTTTTGAACCTACTAAGCCAGTAAGACCCTTGAATAGACGATCGATTATTCCGTCGCGATATTTGTTGACAGCAGGCATGTCGACACCTTGAAGTGTTGCCTGTATTCCGAAGGTAGCCGCTTCACGAGTGCTATCTGCCACTTCTGCCGAGTGCAGTAGTGCTTTGGTAGGAATGCAACCGCGGTGAAGGCAGGTGCCGCCGAGCTTGTCTCTTTCGATTAGGCAAACAGATAGCCCAAGTTGTGCACTTCTTAGTGCGGCAGCATATCCACCGCTTCCGCCACCTAGGATGACCACGTCGAAATTATGCTCTGCCAATTGTGCTCCTGATTTAGATAGATAACTAATACAGATTACTAGATGACTATTTTTTCCGCTTATTTACCAGTTGCTCAGCAACAGACACAAGGGTTCTAACCATTGCGCCGGTTGCTCCCTTTACCGTATAGCCGTAAGGAGCGAGGTCATTGTTGGCGGCAGTGGCAAAGTCTAGGTGAGCCCATGGGAGCTTCTTCTGGCTTTTGTCTGTTCCGATGAATTCCTGAAGGAATAGCCCGCCAACTAACATCCCGCCGGCGGGGTTACCGACCCGCGAGTTCATCAAATCGGCAATATCTGACTTGATCAGCTCTAGAAGTTCTCCTGGCAGTGGCATGTGCCAGACGAGTTCACCCGCATCATTGGCAGCCTGCTTGACTAATGCGACTGAAGCGTCGTCACCCATTAGACCTGTGTAACGATTACCAAGAGCTACTCTGGCTGCTCCGGTTAGGGTTGCTACATCCACAATTAGATCCGGCTTTGTTTCTGATGCCAGAATCAGTCCATCAGCTAGTACTAATCTACCTTCGGCGTCGGTGTTAGTGATCTCGACAGATTTCCCGTTTCTAAATGTCACAACATCATTTGGGCGAGTAGCCGATCCAGAGGGCATGTTTTCAGCAACGCACATGTATGCCGTTACTGCAACAGGAAGTTTTAACTTCCTGTTGCAGTAACGGCATACATGTGCGTTGCTGAAAACATGCCCTCTGGAT
>RHAS01000044.1 GCA_010028615.1 Actinomycetota bacterium | reverse complement strand
ATTTTGGCGTAGCGATTTCCACCCCGCGATAAAACCTTGCGGTGGATTGGCCAATTTTTGGTTTCGCCACCAGGGATGTAGCGCGAGCCGATGACTAGGTCAGCGCTCTCACTCTTTGCTAAAAGCGAAGGTAGATCCTCTGCGCGGTGCGAACCGTCGGCATCCATTTCAACTAGAAAATCATAATTACGATCTAGACCAACTTTGAATCCGGCTAAGTAGGCAGCACCTAAACCATTCTTTTCTTTACGATGTAAAACGCTAATTTTCGAATTCTTTTTAGCCAACTCATCGGCTAACTTACCGGTGCCATCTGGACTGTTGTCGTCGACGATGAGCAAGTCAACCGTTGGGTTGAATTTGAATAAAAGTTCAACGCTGTTGACTAGGTTGCCCGACTCGTTGAAAGTAGGCATTATTACGAGAACTGTCATTGCTTCCTTTTGAAGCGCTTGATGAGCGCACCGATTGTAGCCATAAAGCTAAGAAGTAAGGTGAGAGCAAAAGCAGTTGGCTCAATAAACCTTCCGTAAATCATGGCTGGTGTTTTATCGCTGCGCAGCTGTATGTCAGCAACCATTGCGCCAGGTTTAAAACTTTCAAGTTCAGAAATCACAGTTCCATCCGGTCCATAAATTCCAGACACACCAACAGTTGAAATTGAAACTACTGTACGACCGGTTTCAATGGCGCGCATTCTGGATATCGCCGCCAGTTGAACACCCTGAACACTTTTACCGAAATCTGAAGAGTTCGTCTGAACCATAAGTGCAGAAGCCCCTTGATCGATTAGATCGTAGTGAAGCTCATCAATTGTTACTTCAAAACAGATCAGTGAACCGACTAAATCGTTTTCCCTAACTCGGAAAATTCCATCTCTTTGCCCAGGTGACATGTCCCAGCCGATAAGACCGATCATGTCTGGCGCTAAAGCCATGAAGAAATCACGATTGGGAACGTACTCACCGAATGGCACTGGACGTTTTTTGTCATACCAGTCGGCAAGCCCAGTCTCTGGTAACCAAAGATCAACCTCATTGAAAAAATCGCTTCCGCGGAAAGTTTTATTTCCAAAAAGTAATGGAGCCTTCAATTCTTTGGTTACGAAATCACTAATCAGAGTTCGGGCTTCTGTGTTATTGAGTGGATCTAGGTCCGATGAGTTTTCTGGCCAGACCATCAGATCAACATCTTTAGCTTTTCCGGAATCAACTAACTCTTTTGAAACTGTTAGGTGCTTGCCAAGAATTGATCCCGGTGGATTTATCGCAAAAAGCCCAGCCTTCAGGCAATTGCAGGAAAAATGGAACACCGATTAGAACCCCGATGCTTAGAGTGGCTGGAAAGGTGTGTTTGGAACGCAGAACTAATCCAGATCCCTTTGGCAGAGGATGAAGGAAGTAAAAGGCGGCTAGTGCTGAGACAAAAGCAATTAGCCAGCTAAAGCCTGAGATATCTAAGGCCCAAGCCCACTTAGCTGTGAAGTTCTCTACCTGGGATAAGCCAAGCCGAGCCCAGGGTAAGCCCCCGTAGGGAAAATGACCCGCGAAATATTCTCGACCAAGATAGATAGTCGCGACCGAGGCAGCCATTAGCCAAGGCTTGGCTGCACCTAACTTCTTGGAATTTAGCCATCGCCAGACCAAGGAAATCATAGAAAGTGATATGCCAAAAAAGAGTGCTTCAGCAACGCAGAGCGCTGCCCAAGGAATCGGGCCAAGATAAGTCGTAAGCCAAATAAGCACTAAGCCGTAAAAAGCAAAGCCCGCGATAAATCCAACGATCAGGGCTTTAGTGACTCCAATACGGTGCACGGCAATAACTAGAAGAAAAATGCCTAGAAAAGCTCCTGGCGCAAAATTGTATGCAGGGAATGCAAGGGCAAGAAGTAATCCCCCGGCAAGTGCTACTAGCGACCTCCCCCAGAAAGAAGTTGATTGCCTAATCCAGTCAAAAAATACTTGCATAACTCTTTAAGCGTAATAGGAATAAGCAACTATTCCGCGTTTGATCTTCTCAATAGCCTGCTCTGAAGTAGCGGAAATCCTAGGTTCTTTCAGTTTGGCCAGTTGCTCAAGCAAGTCAATTGTTTGTTTGCACCATCGAATGAAATCTCCCGCCAGCATTCCCGTGGCCTTGAGCACCGAATCTAACCGAGCACCATTAGCCCAGCGCTGCATCTCTATCGCCATCGAAGCGTCAGGTTCGCCGGTGAGGGAAAGTCGGTAAGTTCTGGAGATTTCCTGCAAATTGTCCCAAATAACCATAGTTTTCTCGAAAGCTTGCCCAAACTCCCCCTTTGGTAATTTGGGATGCAGCGATTCATCTTCGAATCTAGGCTCGAATACCAGTGCCGCTATCAAAGCTGCCAAAGTCGGTGCATCAACTCTCTCCCAGCAATTTTGTCGCAAACATTCAGAGACGAGGAGATCCCGTTCACCATAGATTTGAGCAAGTCGTTTGCCGTCCGTGGTACTTTCAATGTCGTCGCCAATTACTTCAAAATAGCTGAGCTCAAGAAGCATTTGGGATATTCGATCAAAGGTTTTTGCAACTTGATTCGTTCTACTTTCAATCTGTTTTATTACCCCATCTGTTTCCTTGGTGAGCCTGAAATAGCGTTCAGCCCATCTAGCATGGGCCTCTCGATCTGGGCAACTGTGGCAAGGGTGAGCTCGTAATTCTCGCTTAAGATTTGCGATTTTCAAATCGAAATCCCGAACGCCACGTTTTTGACGAAGATCGTTCCGCTTGACCTGTCGGCCTAGTTGAGCTTGCTCTTTTTCTAAATCAGAGATTTCACGCCGAATTTTCGCGTAGTCTTCAAAACTTCCTAGATGGCAGGTCATTGAAGATAGATATCCGCTGAGTGATGCCTGTTTTTCTTTGATCCCCTTCGCTAAACCGACAACTGATCGGTCTGCCTGAAATTGGGCGAATGAGGTTTCAAGAATCTCCCTGGAGCGTTTTGCCCCAAAAGCATCCATGAGATTTACTGCCATATTGAACGTCGGGCGGAAACTTGAAATCAAAGGATAGGTTCGCTTAGAAGCTAGCGTTGCCACATAGCTGGGGTCTAGGTTGCCAGCCCATTGAATGATTGCGTGTCCTTCTAAATCAATGCCGCGTCTTCCAGCGCGACCAGTGAGTTGAGTGTATTCACCTGGAGTGATTTGCACCCTGGCTTCGCCGTTGAACTTATCCAGCCTTTCCAACACAACTGTTCTTGCAGGCATGTTGATACCAAGGGCTAGAGTCTCGGTAGCAAACACGACTTTTACTAACTTACGAAGGAACAATTCTTCGACTACCTCTTTGAAGGCAGGGAGCATACCTGCGTGGTGAGCTGCTACACCTCGCTCAAGTGCACTCAGCCATTCAAAATAACCAAGTGCGGCAAGATCCTCATCAGGGATGTTTCCACACTTCTCTTCGGCAACACGACGAATGAGTTGCTTGTCCTCCGGTTTAGTTAGTCGTAGACCGGATGCTAGAACCGATTGCACCGCAGCTTCGCAACCGGCTCGAGAAAAAATAAAGAAAATTGCCGGCAAAAGATCTGCATCTTCAAGAACATCGATTATTTCTGGCTTTGAAATGCGGGTTATCCGGCCATAGTTGCGGTCAAGTCCACCTGGGCCGCGCCGTCCCCTGGTTGGTCGAGCTATTGGCGCACGCATTTTATTTGCATGTCTTTGCACTAGATCAACATTGACTCTTATCTCTTTACCGCCTGGTTGGAACAGTGGCATTAGCTCATCACCAAAAAGTACATGTTGATTCAAAGGCACGGGTCGGTTTTCGCTGACGATTACGGTTGTATCGCCACGGACCTCGTCAAGCCAAGCACCAAATTCTTCTGCGTTTGAAACTGTGGCACTAAGCGAAACTACTTTCACATCCTTGGGCAGGTGAAGAATAACCTCTTCCCAGACCGCTCCCCTGAACCTATCCGCCAAATAATGGACTTCGTCCATAACCACGAAACTCAAATTGATCAAAGCTTCGGACCCCGCGTAGATCATGTTGCGCAGCACTTCGGTAGTCATCACCAAGAACTGAGCATTGGAGTTTAGGTTTGTATCTCCCGTAAGCAGCCCTACTTTTTCCTCACCGTAGCGATTTACCAGTTCCGAATATTTCTGATTGCTTAAAGCTTTGATGGGCGTTGTATAGAAAACCTTTTTACCGCTGAGATTAGCCAAATGAATAGCAAATTCGCCAACCACAGTTTTTCCAGCACCGGTGGGAGCAGCTACCAAAACCCCATGACCTGCCATTAGAGCGCGACAAGCACGGTCTTGGAAATCATCAAGTGGAAACGACAGCAGCCTTAGAAAACTATCTAGTGCTGGATTGACCCTGTTTTGTTTTGCTCTAGCGTAACGTTCGGCCGGTGAAAGATCTTCGCTCATTAGGCGGTTTCATCGGGAGTGTAATTTTCTGCCAAGTCAAAATCTTCGGTGAGCTTTGACCTTCTGATCGCCTTGCGACGGTCATTCAAAAGTGCAACACCGGCAGCAAGATAGTAGAAAGCTGTGAGTGGAATCATGATTAGGAACATTGACATTGGGTCGGCAACCGGTGTTGCCAAAGCCCCGACCAGCGCAATAATGAAAATTGCTGGACGCCAGCCCTTAAGAATTGTTTTTCCAGACATAGTTCCTATTGCGTTGAGTAGCACAAGGATTACCGGAAGGACAAACGCGATACCAAAGATCAGCAGCACTCTCACGGTAAAGAGCACATACTCGGAGGCATTGATAACGTTCGCGCTCCCTTCCGGTGTGAATGAAAGTAAACCACGCACAAAACCTGGAAATAGCCACCAGCCGAAATAGGCTCCACCTAAAAATAGCGGAGTACTAGTCAGAATGAATGCGATGCTGTAGCGCTTCTCTTTTTTGCGTAGCGCTGGGGAAACAAACGCCCAGACTTGATAGAGCCAAATCGGGCTCGAAAGGAAAAGGCCGATGAAAAAGGCAATCTGTAAGTGCAGATCAAAGGCGGAAACTACTGAACCGAAGTTAACCTGGGCATTTATGTTTTCTTCTTTTGCAAGCTGAAGAACCGGCTTTTGAAGTTCTGCAAAGACAAAATCAAAAAGATACCAACCGGCTACTGCCCCGCTGACGATGGCAATTGCTGACTTGAAAAGCCTGTTTCTAAATTCTCGAAGATGCCCCGACAATTTCATTTTCTTTTCGGGGTTGCGGCGCTTAGCCATTACTCTTCTTTGCTGGAGTCTTTCTCAGCCTTTGGCTTTTTATCTTCTGCTCGCTCATCGCCCATCTGCTTCATCTCCTTGCGGAAGATGCGCATCGATTGGCCGAGGCTCTTAGCAAAGCCTGGCAGCTTTGGAGCGCCCCAGATAATAAGGACGATCAATAGCAGAAAGAACCATTCCCAGCCTTGGAGGTTTCTCATAGTAGCTACCCTTTTTCCGTTGTTGAATAATTGTCTTTCTTAAGCCTACGCTGTCTATCCGTCCGTGCACGCTGCAGAGCACTAACTTCTAGGCGGAGCACCTTAAGTTTTTGATCTATCGGGTCAATTGAACGGCTAATGCGTTTGGTTGCCCTTGAGAGCTTTATTCCAATCAGGCTAAGCGCTATCACGCTGAACGTGCCCAATATCAGCCAAATTATCAGCCAAAAATCAGTCACTATTCAACGTCCTTTGGTGCCTGTTGGTTCTTTATCCCAATTGCTTCAAGAGCAAATATCTTGACCGCTTCTCTTGCCTCAGGTGGGCTAATTACGCGAGCTGCGCCGCCAAAGCGGGAAATGATGCGGCCGAGAACGCGGACATCGCCAACTTTTACCTTGAAACGTTTGACGTGTGCTGAGACAGATTCAGGTTTTTCTACAGGCCTAAAATCATGCATCAGCGAGTAGGCTTCAGGCTCCACTTCCAGTACTACTTCAACGTCATTCTCACCTGGAGTGTATATCTCGTCTGGGAATTCTGCCGTTTTGGCTTCTTCGCTGATTGGTCGATCTGAGATGAGTTTTGCTTTTCTCATGCGATCTAGTCTGAACGCTCTAACCGCTTCATTGGTTGGGCACCAAGCACGAAGATAAACAAGATCTGCCTGAGGTTCCAGCCTGATTGGTTCGAGAATTCTATCGATTGAGGTTTCCCCTCTGAGATTTAGGTAATCGCAACTAATTGAAAGCCCCTTGGTTATAGCTTCCCGGATAACTGCAAGATCAGAATCTGCTGCTCCTGGGACTATGTCAATTTCCGATTTTGAATGTTCTCTAGCAACACCACTGGCCAAGATTTTCTGCAATTCCTC
>RHAS01000043.1 GCA_010028615.1 Actinomycetota bacterium | reverse complement strand
ACGGTAGGTAGTTATTTTTCCTGTGTCAGGACGAAAACCTGCGGTTGGGTCTTCTGTTGTGATGCGACATTGCAGAGCGAAGCCGTGCATTTCGATACTGTCTTGACTAAGCCCTAAATCTTTTAGGCTCTCCCCCGCGGCAATTCTCATTTGCGATTGCACAAGATCAATTTCGGTTATTTCCTCTGTAACGGTGTGCTCAACTTGAATCCTTGGATTCATTTCGATGAAGACGTGCCTACCCTTATTCGGCCCTTCGGTATCAATTAGGAACTCAACGGTTCCTGCGTTGACGTATCCAATTTGTTTAGCAAAATTCACCGCGTCGCGATACAAAGCTTCGCGTAACTGATCACTGATGTTTGGCGCAGGTGCAATTTCAATTACTTTTTGGTTTCTTCTCTGGACCGAGCAATCTCTTTCGAAAAGATGAACTACATTCCCTTGAGCATCAGCCAAAATCTGGACTTCGATGTGACGCGGTCTGATTACCGCTTGCTCAAGAAAAACGCGCGCATCACCAAAAGCGCTTTGCGCCTCGCGCATCGCTTCACCTAGGGCGGCTTCCAAGCTTTCAGGTTCGCTAACCTTACGCATGCCACGTCCCCCGCCACCAGCTACCGCCTTAACGAAAAGCGGGAAACCTATTTGCTTCGCGTCACTTAGCAATTGCTGAATATCGCTCGATTGCGGAGAAGACTTTAAAACAGGAACATTTGCAAATTCTGCTGCTTCTTTGGCATTTACTTTGTTACCGGCAAGTTCTAAAACCCTTGCATCAGGGCCGATAAAAACAATCCCGTTGGCTTTGGCCGCTTCGGCTAGTTCAGGGTTTTCTGACAAGAAGCCGTAACCTGGATAAATAGCGTCAGCACCAGATTCTTTCGCCACCCGAATAATTTCAGCTACGTCCAGATAGGCGCGCACTGGATGTCCGATTTGACCGATTTGGTAAGCCTCGTCAGCTTTCAATCGATGGGAAGAATTTCTGTCCTCGAATGCGAAAACTGCGACAGTTTTAGCACCTAGCTCATAGGCAGCACGAAAAGCACGGATGGCTATTTCACCTCGGTTAGCAACCAAGATCTTCTTGAACATCTAGTTTCCTTTTCGTGCCTAGAAACGAACAAATGATGCGTTGCACCTACTTCGAAAGGTAGCCTAGACAGGTGCATGTATTAAGCCTTAGCGCCTTAAAAGGTGGAGTCGGAAAGACCACGATGACTCTTGGTCTTGCTTCTGCCGCCATGGCTAAGGGATTGCGGACATTAGTGGTTGACCTTGATCCGCAATGCAATACCAGTACTGGTTTAGGTGCAGCTGGAGATTTGGAATACTCAGTGGCCGAAGTACTCAAAAAGCCCCGACACAACACTGTGTTGAAAGCAATTGTAGCGGCAAGTTGGGCCAAGGGACAGACTGGGAAACTAGATGTCTTAGTTGCGCAACCGCATTTGACTAATCTAAACATCGCCAAGCCTAGTTTCAAGCAGCTTTGGCACCTCGAAGAAGCATTAGCCAAAGTTGAAAACGACTACGATTTGGTCCTAATTGATACGCCGCCGAGTATTAATGCCCTCACCCGAATGGCGTGGGTAGCATCTGACCGAGTACTACTGGTCACCGAGCCAACATTTAATTCGGTGCTCGGAGTAGAACAGGGAGTGAAAGCCTTGGAGGAAATTCGGAAACAGGTCAACAGGCAGGTAAGTCTTGCCGGCGTTGTCGTTAACCGCCTAAGACGTTCACTAGCCGAGCACCAGTTTCGAATGAACGAACTGTCTGATATCTATGGTGATTTGCTAATTGATGTTGCTTTCGAAGAAAAAGCCGCAGTTTCACAATCTCAAGGTGCGGGTCGTGCAATTCACAGCTGGCCAGGTCAATCTGCAGCCAAGATAGCAAACCAATTTGATCAGCTGCTAGCAAAACTTGAGGAATCATTCCTGACCGAGGACCCGAAGCGTGCTCGCGAGCGTCGCAGCGGGAAAACCAGAAACCGATATGCTCACCGCAGTCAAGCTTCGGTAAAGGACGAGAAAGCACATGGCAGACGGGCTGCGGCAAAAATCGATGCTAAAGCTGAAAGAATTGAATTGCACGAGCAAAAAGTTATTTCACCGGAGTATGAAGAGAAGTTCAACGAAGTCTTGAAACAGACACTTACTGAGAAGCAAATAAAGAGTTTGAAAAATCAGTCAAACGATGAAGACTAGATAACTTTCTTGTTGAGCCTGCGTAAGGTCAACTCGTCCATTTCTTCAATGTGGCTTGGGTCCAAGGTAGTCAAAGTTGCCTCTACCTCGCCAAATACTTTTCCGACAGATATTCCAAATACTCCTTGACCCTGGTCAATCAGGTCAATGATTTCCTTCTCTGAAGCGCACAAATAAACTTTCACTCCATCAGAAATAAGTGTTATTTTGGCTAGATCGCTAATTCCAGCCTTGCGCAATTGAGCGATAGCAATTCGAATTTGCTGCAGCGATACACCGGTATCTAGAAAGCGCTTAACGAGTTTCAAAACTAGAATGTCGCGGAAAGAATATAGTCTTTGCGTACCAGAACCAGAAGCTCCACGAACGCTTGGTTCTACAAGGTTAGTTCTATCCCAGTAATCAAGTTGTCGGTAAGTTATTCCAGCAGCCGCCGCAGCTAAAGTTCCTCGGTAGCCGACATTTGGATCATGCCAAGGTTGTTCTTCTGCAAATAAATCATCCTGGAGATAAGCAAAATCACTTGCCTTGGTTAGGTCGATGCGGCCAGTTTCAGTTGTTGGTTCTTGAATACTCACTTCTGGCCTCCCTTCCAACATTCAAGTAATGATTGAACCTTGTCTTAATTCTTGCGGTTACCGCTGACTTAGTCCGTTTAATATTCTTCTTCGGCGTGTCGTATTAGTCAATCTTGTCGATGACTGCGCGAATAAGTTCAGCGCGAATTACGGCAAATTGCGATTCAATCTCTGCCGCATATGCTGCTGCACGCGATTTAGCTGCTGGGTCTCTTTGCTTCTTAACCGTGTTCACAACACCCTGGATTAGCCCTAGATCTCTATCCGCTGCCGACTTGATTCCACGCAGATGTCTTGCGGTGATGCCAAATCGCTGCAGATTCATTAGCGCGCGAGCGATCTCGATATCACCATATTCAAATTTCTCTTTTGAAATTAGGCCATGCGCTTGGGCCTCGGCTAATAGAGTCTCGTTGATGCCAGATTCAGCAATTAGTTCCACCTTAGTGAACTTACGATTTACGCTCGGTCTTCTAGTTTCGGTAGGTAATGTTGGCTGTTTTCCACTGTCCAAATCATCGAGATAAGTCTTGATAACTCTCAGTGGGAGAAATTTATCGCGTTGCAATTCCAGAATCAGCTTTACTCGTTCAACATGCTGATCTGTATACTTCCGATAGCCTGACTCAGTTCTAAATGCGCTAAAAAGTCCCTGCTCTTCTAAAAAACGAACCTTGGATGGCGAAAGATCCGGGAATTCTGGTTTAAGTAATTCGACTACCCTACCGATGGTGTGAAGTTTTCCAGCTCTTACCGGGAAGATGTTTGAAGCCTCGTTGGCGGACATTAGGCGTTCCTCGCTGATGAATAAAAGGTGAAGTGATATTTACCAATTTGAAGTTCAGAACCGTTTGTCAATAAAGTGCTCTCCACCCGAGCTCCTTGGTAGTAGGTTCCATTGAGTGAGTCTAGGTCTTTGACACTAAATTCTCCAGAGGTCCTGCTAATTTCGGCATGGCGTCTGGAAACAGTAACATCATCGAGAAAAACGTCGGAGTTTGGGTGTCTACCGACGGTAATCAAATCTGCATCCAAAAGGAAACGAGCACCTTTATTCGGGCCTCGGCGAACAACCAAGAGGGCGTTACCAGCTGGTAGCGCTGCTACAGCAGCCTGATCCTCTTCAGAAAGCTGGTCTGACTCGCTAGCTACAATGTCTTCGGCAAAATTCCTGGTTGATTCGACATCGTCCCCATTGCTGTTACTCGGGTTTTGTTGCTGGTTCACTAGTACTCCTTCAGGGTTTAAGAATAGCCGAATCTAGCCGAGCCGATTTCCTGATGTTATGAACCTGCAGTAAATAGACTCCGCAAGTCCACCAGTAGAGCCAGATACCCCAAAAAGCGAACGCCCAGGCAATTGGGTAAATCCAGACAGCAAATCCTTCAGGCAATACCGCAGGTAAAAGAAGCAGCGGAAAGGCATAAAGTAGGGCAAAGGTACCAGCTTTACCGGTGTAGTTAACCGGTAGCGGTCCATAACCAACCTGGGCTAAAAATGGCAGAGTGAAAAATAGCAAAACATCTCGAGCCACTATTACAAAAACTAGCCACCAGGGTACTTGGCTGGTAGCGGCCAGCCCAATCAAACTGGCAAGGATGAATAGCCGATCGGCAGCCGGGTCTAACAACTGCCCCAATCTAGATGTCTGGTTTAGTTTCCTAGCAAGAAAACCATCCAACCAATCGGTAAAGCTGGAAAACGCCAGAATGGCGAAAGCCCATAGATTCTGGTCGATCAAAATCAACCAGAGAAATACCGGAACTAGAACTAGTCGCAGAGCGCTGAGCAGGTTGGGCCAGGTTATAACCCTGTCGCTGAGCTGCATATTCTGCTCTGCCATAGTTACCTTTCTTTTTGGTCGGGCTAGCGGGATTTGAACCCACGACCCCTTGACCCCCAGTCAAGTGCGCTACCAAGCTGCGCTATAGCCCGTTTCAGATAAGTTTAACGCTTGCGCTTTTCTCTTACCCGCATAGCCAGTTCTATAGGTGTTCCTTCAAAGCCGTAGGTTTCACGCAACTTACGAACTATAAAGCGTCGATAGCCTGGATCAAGAAAACCGGTGGTGAATAGCACAAATTTAGGTGGTCTCGAGCTTGCCTGAGTGGCAAATAGAATCCTAGGCTGTTTGCCTCCTCGAACTGGATGAGGAAATTCCATGCTTAGCTCAGAAATGAAAGCATTTAGTTTTCCAGTAGCGATTCTGGTATCCCAAGAAGCTAATGCCACTTCCAGCGCTGGAACTAGTTTCTCTAGGTGCCTTCCTGTCTTAGCCGAGATGTTAACCCTAGGTGCCCAAGCCACATGTGCTAGATCCTGCTCAATTTCACGTTCCAGATATTCTCTGCGATCCTCGTCCAACTCATCCCATTTATTGAATGCCAAAACAAGTGCTCGTCCAGACTCCAAAGCAAGATCAACGATTCGGATATCCGCTTCACTGAGCTTTTGCGTGACATCGAATACCACTATGGCAACCTCTGCTCGCTCTAATGCGGCTGCGGTTCTAAGTGAAGCATAAAAATCTGCACCTTGGCTCAGATGCACTCTCCGCCTAATTCCTGCGGTATCGATAAAACGCCAAACTTTTCCACCCAATTCAACCTGTTCATCAACTGGGTCTCTGGTGGTTCCGGCAAGTTCATTAACAACCGCTCGTTCGCTACCTGTCGCCTTATTCAATAGCGATGATTTACCTACATTTGGTCTACCGATAATGGCAACTTTTCTCGGGCCACCAAACTCCTGCTTTGCTACAGCAGATACTTCAGGCAAGACTTTCAATGCTTCATCCAATAAATCTGCTACACCCCGACCGTGCAGAGCTGACACCGGATGAGGCTCCCCCAAACCAAGAGACCATAGTGAACTGGCTTCCGCTTCTTGTCTCTCGTCATCAACTTTGTTGGCAACTAACAGCACCGGTTTTTTAGTTTGACGAAGCATCTTCACAACTCGCTCGTCGGTTGAAGTTGCACCAACAGTTGAGTCCACCACAAATAAAACAGCATCAGCTAACTCGATGGCTATTTCAGCCTGCAATGCTACGGACTTGTCGATTCCCTTAGCATCTGGCTCCCAACCACCGGTATCAACAAGAGTGAATTTTCTACCATTCCACTCTGCTTTATATGAAACTCGATCTCTGGTGACCCCTGGTTTATCTTCGACTACAGCTTCGCGGCGGCCAAGAATTCGATTTACCAGTGCGGATTTACCAACGTTGGGTCTTCCGACAATAGCCAATACTGGAAGCGCCGGTAATAAAACTGGCTTACCGTCTGCCTGTCCCAGTTCCTCGAGAATCTGGATGTCTTCGTCATCAAGTTCATAATCGGCAAGTCCAGCTCTAAGCGCATTTGCCCTAGCCAGTTCCTCTTCGCTGGTTATTGACTCTAAACGTTTAACGAACTCAGGACTGTCCTCGGGAAAGGCAAATTCTTGGTCATTCATCTGACTAATCCTGTTCTTTTCGCACTAGCTCGACCAGAGCTGACACAGTTTGGTCGAAAGTTAGATTGGTTGAATCTAGCAAGCTAACTCCATTGGCTGGTGCCATGAAATCTACAATTTCTGCGTCTTTTTTATCTCGTTCAGAAACCTGTTTGCTCGTTAATGAGCCTGGCGGTAACTCCGCTGCTCTCCTTGCAAGTCTAACTTCTTCGGAAGCAGTTAGTAATACCCTGGTTTTTGCTTCTGGAAAAATAACCGTGGTTATGTCTCGCCCTTCAACAATTACACCGGAAAATGTGCTTTGTTCCACTAGAGCTCTGGTTAGCTTGAGCATGTATTTTCGCACTTCTGGATTCTGCGCAATTTGACTTACCGCTGCTGCCACATCCGAACTGCGAATTACTTCAGT
>RHAS01000042.1 GCA_010028615.1 Actinomycetota bacterium | reverse complement strand
CCACTAGTACTTCTGATCTCGATTCCATTTGCAGCCACCGGTGCTTTCGTAGCACTGCTACTTACCAACACGGCTCTTGGACTACCAGCGCTAATTGGTATGTTGCTGCTGGTTGGAATCGTGGTAACCAACGCGATTGTCTTGATTGACCTAATCAATCAGTATCGAGCTCAAGGTGTTCCACTCGAAGAAGCAATCATGGATGGTGCAAGACAGCGTCTAAGACCGATCTTGATGACAGCGTTAGCTACCATTGGTGCCTTGATGCCACTAGTACTAGGTATCACAGGTTCTGGTGGATTCATCTCCCAGCCACTGGGTATCGTTGTGGTCGGTGGCTTATTCTCATCAACCGTTCTGACTTTGGTTATAGTTCCAGTTCTTTACCGACTAACTGAAGGCAGAAAAGAGCGCCGGGCTCTAAAGAAAGCAGCAGCCTAAGAAATAGGATTGACCTGTCAGTAGGCAGAGCTAAGTTGAGTAAATGATGAATATCCCCGAGTATCTGGTCTGGATCGATTGTGAAATGACCGGATTAAGCCCAGATAAAGACTGCCTGGTTGAAATTGCTGTGGTGATCACCGACATCGAACTAAATGTCATCGATAAGGGCCTTGATCTGGTGATTAAGCCTCGGCCTGAGTCTCTAGCCGGCATGGACGAATATGTTCGTAACATGCACACTACATCCGGCTTGATCAACGAACTAGATAATGGACTAGAGCTAGCCGATGCTGAAGCACAGGTCTTGGAATACATTAAGAAATACATCCCAACCCCTAAACTTGCCCCGCTAGCTGGAAACACCATCGGCACCGACCGGATGTTCATCGCAAAATACATGCCTGCCCTTGATAATCACCTGCACTATCGAAACATCGACGTGTCTACGATCAAAGAATTATCTAAGCGCTGGTTCCCCAAGGCTTATTTTCAAGCCCCAAAAAAGGTTGGTGGACACCGCGCTCTAGCTGACATCCTCGAATCGATAGACGAGCTTCGCCACTACCGAAAGAGTGTCTTCGTAGCGGAGTTTGCGGGCTCTTCTGCCGAAGCGGACACTACCGATAGTCCTGAACACTGATAAACTCTTACGGTTGCTTCATTTGAAGCCATGGTGGGTATAGCTCAGCTGGTAGAGCGCCTGGTTGTGGTCCAGGATGTCGCGGGTTCAAGTCCCGTTACTCACCCCATTTGCCCTCTGGAGAAAAGTGAAACAGTTTCTAATCAATGTGCTTGATAGCAAAACCGGATCTGCTTCCGGTGATGAAATGGCTGAAATCGATGCCTTCAACGAGATGTTACAAAATAACGGTCACTGGGTTTATGCCAATGGCATAGCCGACCCGGCTGAATCAGCGAAAATTGATAACCGATCAGGTAAAGATGAACTAGTCGATGGTCCGCTCTATAACGAAGAAACATACGTTTCAGGTTTCTGGATTATCAAAGCAAGCGATAAGGCAGAAGCAATCGCACTTGCCAAACTTGGCTCTAAGGCATGCAATCGCAGAGTGGAACTAAGACCACTGCACGGTTAGGACTGGTTAGCTCTTTCCAGCACCAATTCCCGCACTCTTGCTGCATCTGCTTGACCTTTCATGGCCTGCATTACTGCACCGATAACTGCACCTGCTGCCTGAAGCTTCCCCTCACGAATTTTCTCCAAAACATCAGGTTGTTTAGCTAGTGCCTCATCGATAGCTGCAATCAATGCACCATCATCAGAAACTACTTCAAGCCCCTGAGCTTTAACTATCTCCTCAGGGCTTCCCTTACCAGCTAGCACTTCAGCTAAGACTGTTCTGGCAATACGGTCATTGATCTTTCCAGCATCTACCAAGTTAGCAAGTTCTGCTACCTGAGCGGGGGTGATGTTCAACTCAGAAACATCTTTGTCTTCGCTATTTGCAATTCTGGCTATCTCACCGCTATACCATTTTCTGGCAGCCTGCGGTTTAGCTCCTGCTGCAACTGCCTCTTCGATGAAATCAAGTAGACCTGCATTAACCACATCGCGGAACTCCATTTCGGCAAAACCCCATTCGCCGGCTAAGCGTTTACGCTTATCGGCTGGGTTCTCCGGCAATTTTGCTCGCAGTGATTCGATCAGTTCATTACTAGGCATTACTGGAACCAGGTCTGGTTCTGGGAAATAACGATAGTCATCGGCATCCGATTTTGGTCGACCAGAACTAGTTGATCCCTTATCTTCGTGCCAGTGTCTGGTTTCCTGAATGATGGTGCCACCATCGGCAAGAATCTGCGCCTGACGCTGAATCTCGTAGCGAACTGCTCGCTCAATACTGCGCAGGCTGTTTACGTTCTTGGTTTCTGTTCTAGTGCCAAGCTTTTCTTGACCGATTGGTCGAAGCGATACGTTTGCATCGCAGCGCACATTGCCGCGCTCCATGCGCGCATCGCTCACACCCAGCGCCCTAACGATTTCACGAATTGATCTGACATAGGCTGCCGCTAATTCTGGTGCTTCTGCGCCAGCTCCAAAGACAGGCTTGGTGACTATTTCAACCAGCGGAACACCAGCACGGTTGTAATCAACCAGTGAGTATTCTGCGCCTTGAATACGCCCAGTGGCTCCGCCGACGTGGGTTAGCTTGCCGGCATCTTCTTCCATGTGTGCTCTTTCAATCTGCACAGTAAAGACCTTGCCGCTAGGCACCTCGACATCCAGTGCACCAGCAAAGGCGATTGGTTCGTCATACTGAGATGTTTGGAAGTTCTTGGCTAGATCTGGATAGAAATAGTTCTTTCTAGCAAAGCGGCCAGTAGGGGCAATTTGGCAACCGAGCGCTAAACCTATGGAAATAGATGATTCAACTGCCTTCTTGTTGACAGTTGGAAGCGATCCAGGTAAACCAATACAGACTGGGCAGACATTGGTGTTTGGCTCTTCACCGAACTCGTTGCGGCAACCGCAGAACATCTTGGTTTTGGTATTTAGCTCAACGTGGACTTCCAAACCAATCACTACTTCAAATAGCGAAATCGCCTTCTCGTAATCCATCAAATTTGCTTTAGCCATTAGTTCACCTCCAGCTTCGGAGCAAAGTCAATCATTCGTTTACCCCAGATACCTTCAAGCGTGCTTTCCAGTGCTGCACCGACTTCATAAAGCAGCCCATCTTTGTAGCTCGGCGCTAAGAACTGGATACCAACAGGAAGTTGATCCTCATCGGCCAAACCAATCGGCACCGAAATGCCAGGAAGACCAGCAAGGTTAGCTGGGATAGTTGCAATGTCATTCAAATACATCGCTAGTGGATCGGCTACCTTCTCACCAAATTTAAAGGCAGTTGTAGGTGCAGTTGGGGAAATCAAGACATCGGCCTTACTAAACGCGTTAGCAAAATCTCTTTGAATTAGAGTTCTTACCTTTTGCGCTGCTCCGTAGAACTTATCGAAAGATCCAGCCGATAGCGCATAGGTACCCAGAATGATACGGCGCTTAACCTCAGGGCCAAAGCCCGCTTCACGAGTTGCAGACATTACCTTTTCGATGGTCGGGTTACCCTCTGGAGTCACCCGCATACCAAAACGCACCGAATCAAATTTGGCCAGATTACTCGATGCCTCTGCAGGAAGAATTAGGTAGTAGGCATCAATTGCATATTCGAAACTAGGGCAATCAACCTCAACTATCTCTCCCCCGGCATCGGTAATAAGTTTGATGGCTTCGGCAAAACGGTTTCTAACTCCCTGCTGGAATCCTTCGCCAGATAGTTGTTTGATTAGACCAAATCTCTTGCCGGCAAGAGACCCAGCTTTCGCCGCTTCAACCATTGATCCAAGCGAATCAGGAAGCGAGGTGCTGTCAAACGGATCATGCCCCGCGATGACATCCTGCAGGTAAGCAGCATCCAGCACATTTCTAGCTACCGGTCCGATTTGATCCAGGGAGGATGCCAGGGCGATCAAGCCGTAACGCGAAATAGCACCGTAGGTTGGTTTGATGCCGACTGTTCCAGTTACCGCAGCAGGAAAACGAATTGATCCACCGGTATCTGATCCAATTGCCAACGGGGCTTGGAAAGAAGAAATAACTGATGATGAACCGCCACCGGAACCGCCAGGTGTTCTCGAAATATCCCAGGGGTTTTTTGATGGGCCATAGGCTGAGAACTCTGTTGAAGAACCCATGGCAAATTCATCCAGATTGGTTTTACCTAAAATTGGCATCAACTGGTTACGAAGTTTAGTTACCACGGTGGCATCGTATGGTGGAATCCAGCCCTCAAGGATTTTAGAACCCGCTGTGGTTGGGGCATCAACGGTGGTTAGATTGTCCTTTACCGCAATTGGCAAACCGGCAAGCATCGGTAGCACCTCACCAGCTTTTCTTCTGGCATCGACATCTTTTGCTGTTGCTAGGGCTGATTCAGCGTTCACTACCAAAAATGAATGTATTTGCGAATCAACTTTTGATATTTGATCTAGGTGAGCCTGGGTGATTTCAACTGATGAGACTTCTCCTGAGTGCATCAGTTCAATAAGTTCACTCGCGGTTTTTTTGATGAGTTCAGTCATGACTACTCCTCATCCAAAATGGCCGCTACTTTGAACCTACCCTGAGCGCTGTCCGGTGCTCCTGAAAGTGCGTCTGCTTGGGTAAGGGATGGACGGATCTCATCCTCGCGGAAGACATTATTCAGTGGGATTGGGTGGCTGGTGGCTGGGGTATTTTCATCAACAATGTTTGAAATCTTGGCTACCGAATCGACTATCACGCTCAATTGTTCGGTGAAGCGAAGCAGCTCAGCGTCGGTTAGGTCGATTCGGGCTAGATTAGCCAGATGACGCACCAAATCAGGGGTAATCTCGGACATTGCTTTCCTTTGGACTAGATAATTCAAGTATATCGGGGCTGACAGCAAACCTTTTACTGGGCTAAACTTACATAGTTGCCGAAAGCGCCAGGCGATAGTAATTCCAGGAGAAACCAAGATGGCAGACGAAGAGAACTTTGATATTGTGATGCGCGGTTATGACCGCGATCAGGTCGACAAGACCATGGATGAGATGCGCCTTGAAATAGAGCACCTCAACAGCTATAACGAAAGCGCTGCCCAGGAAATCTCAATTCTCAAAGCCGAGGTAGAAAATCTTAAGGAACAGATCAAAAAGGGTGGGCCAAACGGCTACGCCGCTTTAGGAGCACAGTTCGAGCAAACGTTAAGACTTGCCGAAGAGCAGGCTAAAAAGATGATCGCCGATGCCGGTCAAGACGCACTTAGAATTCGCGAAGAGGCCAAAGGCGAAGTCGATTTACTAAAGCGAACCGCCAAAGACAAGGCTGATCGTGTAGTTCAAGAAGCTGAAATCCGGATGGAAGAGGCAAGGCTAGAATCCGACCGCCGCCAGGCTGAAATGCTTAATTCTGCCGCAGCAGCCGAATCAGAAGCCAACGAGAAAATTCAAACTGCACATCGCGAAGCTGCCGCAATTAAATCCGATGGTGAGCGATATGCCGCTGAACTTCGTGCTCAGGTGCACCGTGAAACCGAAGAGGCTCGCGCTCTGGCTAGTGAACTTAGCCAAAGAACCGCTCAGGCAAGAGTTGACCTAGAGGCAGAACTCAAGGCAAAACGCGATGAAGCAGAGCAGGAAGCGCTAAGAATTTACCAGGCTGCCGTTGCCCAGGCTCAAGCAGTTACCGAGGATGCTAACCGCACACTTGCTGATTCTTCTGCAAGAGCTGCCGAAATCTTGGCTGAAGCTGAAAGAGTTTCTCGCGATGCTAGAAATACCAGAGATCAAATTCTGGAAGATTCTCAGCGCAGAGCGACTGAGTTGATTAATACTTCTCGCAGACGAGCAGAACTACTTGCAAGAAAAGCTCAAGGTTACGCAGAAAACGCAATTAAAGATGCCCGTGAAAGAATGAACAGCCTTTCAGAAGAACGTGAAGAAGTCTCAGATTTCTTGGACTCAATGAGCAAGTTGATGTCAACCGAGAGCATGGTTTCTGCAGACGAAGCGGATGTTAATAACAACAACTAGTTTGCTAATTTCTTAGCAAATTCTTCTTCGCTAATTACTGGCACTCCAAGCGATTCGGCCTTAGCAAGTTTCGATCCAGCATTCGCTCCAGCGACAACAAAGGCAGTGTTTTTAGAAACACTGGATGCTGCTTTCCCCCCATTAGTGATAATCAATTCTTCGATTTGCTCTCTGGTGTAGTTTTGCAAAGTTCCCGTGACCACAATGCTCAAACCGGAAAACACTCCGCCAGCAGAAGTGTTTGACCCAGGTCCTTGATGATCTGGGATTTCCAGCAATACACCAGCTTTACGCCACGACTCGATTAGGTTTTTGTGCCAATCAATCAAAATCCAGTCTTTTAGTGATTTGGCAAGAATCGGACCAACGCCATCAACTTCGGAAAGCTCCATCTCAGATGCTGCAAATATTCGATCGAGCGAACCGAAGTGATTGGCTAGGGATCTAGCAGCGACTGGGCCAACATGTCTGATGGATAGCGCAACCAGGATTCGCCAGAGCGGTCTAGTTTTTGCCTCTTCAATGTTTTTTAGTAACTTGATGGCAACCTCGGCTGGAACTAATTCCTTTTGTTTATCCTGCTTACTGAAAAAAGCAACAATCTTTGGTTTTCCGTCTTCATCAAGTTTTGGAATTCCAGTATCAGGGTCCAAGACATAGGTCTTTATTGGTAGCAATTGATCCATTGTCAGGTTGAATAAATCAGCTTCAGATTGAAGCGGTGCTTTCTTAGGCTCAACTGGTTGAGTAAGGGCTAC
>RHAS01000041.1 GCA_010028615.1 Actinomycetota bacterium | reverse complement strand
AGCCAAGACGCTACCTAATGTTCCAAACTCACTTGGTCCCATGCCAAATTCTTTTGTAGCCATCAGTGCGATAAACATTTGGAAATTTAGACCAAAAGTTGTGGTGAAAAATACCACGACCATGACTAGTAAAAGATCTCGCCTGGATTTGACGTAACGGAAACCTTCAATCAACTTGTTGCCACGTTTAGGTTGAACGGTGATGTGAAGGTCTTTGTCTCTAATGGCAAGCAGGGTTACTATCATCACCACGTAGCTCGCGGTGTTGATGATAAACGAGGGACCTGTTCCATAAGCTGCAATAAGGAATCCGCTAAGCGCCGGACCGATTAGTCTTCCAGCGTTGAAGTTGGCCGAGTTGAGACTTACCGCATTAGCGAGATCGTCTTTACCAACCAATTCACTGGTAAAGCTAATGCGTATCGGTGAATCTATTGCGGAGAAAATACCTACTAACAGCGCGAGCAAGAATACGTGCCAGAGCGCGACAGCATCAGACAGAACTAGAAGCCCTAGCACTAGGGAGGAGATTCCCGCCCCGAGGTTAGTTAGCAGAAGCAATTTCCGCTTACTAAAGCGATCGGCTAGCAATCCGCCGTAGAGGCTTAGCAACATTGATGGAAGGAACTGCACGGCTGTAACAAGCCCTAGCATGGCGGGATCGTAATCAGTTAGTTCAAGGACCAACCAGTCCTGAGCTACGCGTTGAGCCCAGGTACCTATGTTTGACAGTGCATTGGCAGGGTAGAGCACCCTAAAGTTTCGATGTTTGAAAGAACGCAACGCCGGAGATTTGGCCACCCCTCAAATCTACAACCACTAACTAGGTGTATTTTTGAGTTCATGAAGATTAGGCAGATTGCTATTGGTTGCAAAGACGTTGCTAGGGCAGAAGAGTTCTATACACGCTTACTCGGGAAGAATCCGACCGCGGTGTTTAATCCACCGGGTTTCATCTTTTATGATCTCGATGGCACCAGGTTGCTAGTTGAAGTTGGTGGACCTAGTTCTTTGATTTATTTGGGTGTCGAAGATGTTAAGGCAGCCGTTGCAGATCTGAAATCCCGTGGCTTTACAATCTCAATCGAACCGCACATAGTTTTTCCGGACCCAGCTGGCGTTTTCGATAAACCAGGAAATGAGTGGTTGGCTTTTGTTGAGGATTCCGAAGGGAATCAAATCGGACTTATGAGCCGCGAGGTTATTTAGCTTTCCTGCAATCTAGGCATCTCACGCATTTTTCTAATTGGTGAGAAGAAAACAAAGCTTGTAGCAAAGACACCACCAACTGCGCCAATAGTCATAGTCGGAACTACTCCGATCAATTCCCCTAAGCTTCCTGAAATTACTGCCCCAACTGGCATTACTCCCCAAACCATAAATCGAATCGAAGCGTTCATTCTGCCAAGTAGCGACTCAGGACAGAGTCGCTGTCTAGCGGTTACCTGGGTGATGTTGTATGTCAGCACCGTGAATGCTGTCATAAAGGCATTGACCAAAAGCATCGGGAAGGTGAATTCTCTTGATACATACCAGGAGAGCGGAACCAGAAGCGCAGTTAGACCACTGGTGATAGACGATAAGACGATTAGCGGTCCCTCACCAAAAACCTTGATTAGTTTCGGCGTTGCGCCAGCGCCTAATAAACCCCCGACGCTACCAACAGCGGCTAGCAGACCAAAGGCAGCGGTGTTGAAACCCAGGTAAGTTTCGCGGAAGAAGTAGATCGCGAAGAGCGTGCCACTAATAGTTGAAAACAAATTACTCGTTGCCGTTGTAAATGAGATTGCCCGGATTAGTCTTTGGTTCCAGACAAACTTAAGGCCCTCTGCTATTTCCTGATTGAGTGGTCTTCGGTCCGCTTTGGGTTTTGGCACTTCACGATCTTTGATCACCAGCAGGCTAACTGCGGATACCAGGAAGCTTATTGCGTCGAAGATGAGTATCACGGGAGCTTTGATTAGCGTGAGTAGGTAGCCAACTATTCCAGGGCTTGCTACCCCTGAAATCTGCGCGGTTAGTTCTAGTCGAGAGTTTGCAACACCGATGTAGTCACGCGGCATGAGAATTGGAATATAGCTCTGGTAGGAAACATCAAAGAATACGCTGGCGATTGATATCACAGCACCTAGAACTATCAGATGGTAAATGTTGAGAACACCGGCAAACCACAAGAGCGGTATCAGACCAATAGCAAACATGCGGATTAGATCGGCAACAATCATTACCTGTCGCTTTATCCAACGATCAACAAGAGCGCCAGCTAAAAGACCAAAAATAAGGAATGCCGAGGTGTTAGCAGCACCAAGCAAACCCATTTGAAATTCGGTAGCGCTGAGCAAAGTTACAGCAATTACAGGAAGAGCTAGGCCGCTAATTTGCGAACCGAATGCGCTTACTGTTTGACCAACCCATAATTTGATAAACCCAGGTACGCTGGTGGCTCTTAGCTTTTCGGACACTAGTTAAAGATAACAACCGCAGCCTTATCGACTGCGGTTGTTACTAGTTCGGGATAAAACTATTTAGTGTGAGTTTTGTTTCGAAGCGCGATTGCTGCACCACCGACTAAACCGAAGAACAAACCAAGGAAAGCTAATGTTCCGTTGCTTGATTCGCCAACTGAGCTAGACATCAAGCTCTTTTCGTACATTACCCCGTCATCATTCAGAGGCGCTCCAAGATCATCTTCGCCAGGGACCATCCCAGTAGAGGCCATCCAATCGGCACAGACAAAACTTTCGGTACCGTCTTCGTTAATTGTTGCGGTGCAAGTCTCATCAATTGGTGCTGGCTCTTCGCTTGTTACAAATCCTCTGGCACATACGTCAGTGCCATCTTCAGTCACCCAACAAGGAGGAACTTCTTCGCCAACTGTCTCTTCTGCAGTTGATACTTCAACGCAGTATGGCTGACCTTCAGCATCAAAATCGATGTATTCGTTTTCTGCACAAACAGGCTTTGGCACGATCGCAATGTCGTCTTCGGCAAAAGCACTGCCAGCCCCTGCGAACATTCCACCGAGTACCAGGCTCAGGACAATCAAACTCTTAGCTTTCATAACGGCCTCCTCTGGGACATCTTTATAGGGTTATGTTTTTATATCCCTATTTATGACGGCTATAACTTAAGACTACATTCATTTATTTGGAGCGCTAGGCTTGGAAGCAATCTGTTAGAAACTGGTGATTTTTTGTCTGAAGCGCGATTAATTTGGTCTGAGGAATTTGATTTACCTGCAGGATCAGCCCCAAATACCCAAACCTGGGTTAGAGATCTAGGTGATGGTACAAGCTATGGCATCCCAGGCTGGGGTAATAACGAACTGCAGGTGTATACCGAGCAGAATGCCTTTGTGAATGGTTCCGGGCAACTAGAAATCGAAGCAAGGAGAATCACCGACGGCAGCGCTGGCAATGCCTACTACGGTCCGGTGCAGTGGACTAGTGCTCGATTGGTTACGAAGAACAAACTTTATTTTCAGTATGGGCAGATTACTATCCGGGCAAAAGTGCCAGCCGGAAGAGGCCTCTGGCCAGCTTTCTGGATGCTTGGTGAGCAGATGGATACCCAGGGTTGGCCTCTGGCTGGCGAAATCGACATCATGGAGTGGGTGGGCAGAGAGCCGCTCGAAGCCCTCGGAACTTTACATGGGCCGGGTTACTTTGGCGATCACGGTTGTGGTGGGAAGAAGGTCAGCGAGGTTGATCTTTCCGAGGACTGGCATGAATTTGGAATCTGCTGGAAGCCAGATGAAATCTCTTGGCAACTGGACGGCGGAACCTATTTTGTGGCAAAAAACGTTGATGTTGCGCCTAATCAATGGGTCTACAACCAGCCGTTTTCGCTACTTTTGAACCTAGCTGTTGGCGGTAACCTCGGTGGAGAACTTGCCCCAGATTTGCCCGACTCGAATAAACTCCTAGTCGATTACATAAGAGTGTATGAATTTGAAGGATTTGGCCAGATTATCAAGCGCTGAGTGTTAACCGCCAAGATGCTGATAATCTTGCTGTTCCCGTTTAAGTGCACTTAGATAGGTAGTGGATGCAATTGCATGGGGCTTTAATAAGTCAGGTAATAGATAGAAAAATGGTACAAAAGCAGAGTGCGGAGCACATCGAATCTGCGTGGAATTGGTTTGTTTCAAAGTATGAAGCTCGCGGTTACAGATCACTAAATCAGTTCGCGAACGCCAGCCTGAGTCGCTACTTTCACCTCGAGCGTGAAATACCTTCAGGAACGATTGGCAAGTTATGTCAAGAACTAAAGGTTTCTCCAGAAGAGCTGTTGAAGGCAGTCGGCGCACTTGGCTGGCCAGCAAAACCTAAACGCAATCGCGGATAATTAGGTCTCTTCCGTCTTCGATAAATTCCCGACAGTGATCTGGGTTAGACCAGAGGTTGACAACCCTGTCAAGGATTTCGGGATTTAGAACTCCGCCTAGGTGTTCTTTGAGCGTGTCAGCTGGAAGTCCCATCTGGAGCTGCAGTCTCAAACTGCCCGGTGTCGGGACATGCAACATAGTTGGAGTTTCACCGCGTTTTGCATGTATCTCGATCTTCATACTTCCCCCGATTCAGTGAAGGGCCTGGGATGCCCCGAGTGGGAACATCCCCTACATACTAACCGACCCCTCTGACATCTAACGTTGGAAGCGTCGACCCGCCGAACATGAAAGAATGAAGCTATGACATTACACACCCATATCGCCACTATTCACACCAACCACGGGGACATCAAGGTAAATCTCTATGGATTACAGGCCCCAGAAACCGTTTCCAATTTCGTTGGCTTGGCTGATGGCTCTAAGAATTGGGTTCACCCAAGAACCAAAGAACCAAATAACGGCAAGCCGCTTTACAACGGAGTTGTTTTCCACCGAGTAATTGCCGGATTTATGATTCAGGGCGGAGATCCCGAGGGTAGCGGAATGGGCGGTCCAGGTTACAACTTCAAAGACGAGATCAGCGAATTAAACTTCAACGAGCCATACAAATTGGCTATGGCTAACGCTGGTCCCGGTACCAATGGTTCGCAATTTTTTATCACTGTTGCCCCAACAACTTGGCTTTATGGAAAGCACACTGTATTTGGTGAGGTAGTCGATCAAGCTTCACAGGAAGTCGTCGAAAAAATTGCAGCAGTTAAAACTGGACAGATGGATCGACCAGTGGATGCAGTTGTAATTGAATCAATCAGCGTTGAGCCAGTAGAGGCTTAGATGAATTATTGTTACAGACACCCCGATGTTGAAACCGGAGTGAGCTGTCAGCGCTGCGAACGATACATTTGTCCAGAATGTTCAACGCCAGGCGCAGTTGGTTTTATCTGCCCAGAAGATGCAAAAGACAAAGCACCGATTAGACGACCAGCATTCCAGCAGGGGCTGATTTCTCGAGCACCAATCACCATGACACTGATCGGCGTCAACGTTGCTGTCTATTTGTTATTGCAACTGGGCCTACCAATTGTTGACATGCTCGCGTTTATGCGCGTTGGACAGGGTATTGAATACGGTTCACCACTAAGAGCTTTCACTTCTGCTTTTGTTCACTCACCGAGCATGTTCACACACATTTTGTTCAACATGTATTCACTGTTTGTGCTCGGGACACTACTTGAGCCGATGCTTGGAAAGCTAAAGTTTTCACTACTTTATGTGTTGGGGATTTTTGGTGGCAGCATGGGCTTCTTCCTTTTTGCAGAACTCGGTGCTGTTGTAGTTGGAGCAAGCGGCGCGATCTTTGCACTGATGGGTGCTTACCTGATTTATCTTCGAGCTCTTCGACTTGATACTCGCCAGCTGTTAGTCATCTTGGTTATCAACGTGGTTGTTAGCTTTTTACCTGGAATAGCGTGGCAAGCACACTTCGGTGGATTTATATTTGGTGCACTAACCGCACTTGCCTATACAAGGTTTAGTAGACCAGATCAGCGTGTAATGCTGTATTCGTCAATTGCTCTATTAGTGGCAGCGCTTGTGGGGTTATGGATATACGGCAACCAAGTAATGCCGCCTGTTTACTAAATAGGAATTACTTCCAGCGAGTAAGCATAAAAAAGCCAACCATCATTAGACCGAAACCTACAATGATGTTGCTAGCTCCGATGTCAATCGGAGTTCCACTGCCCAGTGGGAAAAGTGTCTGGCTGATGTAGTAAACCATGATCCAAAGTAGACCAATAATCATCAGAGTAAGTGCTACCGGTAGGAACCAAACTGGGTTTGCACCCTTAGCCTTATTTGCTTTCACTGAATCTGGAACAGCAGGCTTCTTTGGACGCTTCGGCAGCTTAAATGACTTCTTCTCGTTTTCGGACATGAGCCAATTCTATCCAAAGCGGTTAGGCTTAGAAACCTGATGGTCAAAATCCTGGTTTTAGATAACTACGACTCCTTTGTTTACACGCTAAATGGCTATTTGCGCCAGCTCGGGGCTGAAACAGAGGTGCTGCGCAATGATGTCGTTGAAGAAAAAGATCTGCCCGATTTATTAGCCAAATACGACGCTGTCCTGATCTCCCCTGGCCCTGGAACGCCTAAAGATGCGGGCCTCAGCATCCCTACGGTCAAGCTAGCCCTTGAATCCGGAATGCCCATATTCGGGGTTTGCCTTGGCCATCAGGCAATTGCCGAAGCGATGGGTGCTACGGTGACCAACGCCGAAGAGCTTATGCACGGGAAAACCAGTGAGGTTTTCCATGATGAGAGCTTGGTATATAAAAATGTTCCGCAGCCCTTTACGGCTACGCGTTACCACTCACTAGCTGTTGTTGAAAGCACAGTACCAAAAGATCTAATAATCACCAGCAAAACTAAGGCGGGGTGATCATGGGTTTGCAACATGTCAGCTTGC
>RHAS01000005.1 GCA_010028615.1 Actinomycetota bacterium | reverse complement strand
ATTGGTTCTTTAGATTTGAAAACGAGTCAAAAAACTAGTCAGTTTTTCGTCATATAGAGCAGGGTCCTGGTTGTATAGCCGACAATGTCGACCATGGGTAAAGTGAACGAACTCAGCTTGGGGGTTCAGCGCTTGTAATTGCGGCATTCGATCCATTGAGACATAGCCGTCAGTCTGCGAGTAGAAGACTAAAGCTGGCACTCCAAGTGGCCTAACCAGGTTCGGGATGCTTTCTATTCCAAGCCCGATAAACCTAAAAAGCCTGCTGCTTGTAATCAGTGATAAACCGTAACTTCCAAAACGAGGGCTTTGTCCGGCTTTCGCTGATTGCAAATTCAATGTCGTTTCAAAATCGATAAGTGGCGAATCCAAAATAAGAGCCGCGACGGATTGTCCTAGGCTCGAGCGACGTAAGCACTCTCCGGTTACCATAGCGCCAAGCGAAAAACCGAAGAGAATGATCTTGTTAGCCCCTCTTTGATAGGCATACCTGATGGCCGCCTCAAGCTCTAGCCACTCCGTCGTGCCGAGTTTTGACCTTCGTGTGCCTAATCCCGCCGGTAGCGGATCTGACTCAAAAGAAATGCTTAGTTGGCTAAAACCTAAGGTATTGATTGTTTTGAAATTTCTAAGCGTCTCCGCGCGTGATGCATTACGACCATGTACATGAATTACCCAGTTATCCCCCGCTTCCTGAAAGTAAGCAAGAGTTCCATTAGGTAGCGCGATCTCAATGACCCCCACGAGTCCAAAGTCCTCTGGATTTTCGCCCAGCCATCCGGAGAGCCATACCTTGTCGCCCTTTTTAAGCTGCTTTCCGAAACTTCGAATTAGCCGATATTTTCTCGTCTTATTCTCGGCAATTTCCAGACTCTCAACTAGATCGTGACCAGATCGACTGTCCCAAAATAGGCTCTGAATGCCATCCGGCTTAGTGTCAGCGTTGTAAGGGAGAACGAAATACTCTGCACCTTGATCTTGCCTAACATCGAGAACCTCGATTTCGCCACTCATCTTTCCACCGAGCGTGAGTAACCGTTTCGCGGCAACAATAGCCTTTAGATAGCGAAACATCGATATCCTCTCGGGCGTGGCAGGCTGCATAGATCTATGAGTTGGAATTAGCCTAGAACAAATGAGTTTCTTTGAGATGCAAGAGGGATTGCCAGCGGAATTCCAGCTGGCGCTACAAGGCCTGTCGCAACCATACCTTCGCCAGGAACTCGAAACCCATCAGATATCCTCCCCAGATGGAATAGGCGATTTTGCCGTGGCTTTCTCTTGCCATGTACCTAACACCGCGGAGACAGCATCTAACCGTGGTGTCGGGAGAATCGTCTTTGTCTTTGATGAGAATCAAGCAGATACGTGGGGCTCAAACATGCGAATTATTGCCTACGTGAAATCTCCTTTGGAAAGTGAGATGGAAAAAGAGGAAGATTCCGCTAACTACTATTGGGGAACTCTAAATCTGGCTCTTCAAAAGCACGGTGCTTTATCAACTCATGAAGCTGGAACAGTCACCAAGATGGCCTCTACCGGAATGGGGGCGTTGGCGAGTGACCAAACGAAAACTGAAATTGAACTCAGAGCTTCGTGGTCTCCCACAAACTATAGTCTCGATGTACATTTTGCAGCCTGGCAGGATCTTGTTGCAGCAATGGCTGGCTTCGCAATTGAGGGTGAGTCTGTAGCAAAAATTTCGAAAGCAGTATGAGCGACACCTCTTCAGATACTGAGGTAATTGCTCTTACTAAACCTCGTTTACCAACACTTCTGGTTGACACTGACAGCGAGCTTGAGAACATGCTGTCGAAAATGAAATCCGCAAAGACCATCGCCATCGATGCTGAACGTGCAAGCGGTTTTCGTTACGGCCAGAAGGCATACCTTATCCAAATTGCTGTGCAGAACGTTGGCATATTTTTACTTGATACAACGATTGAATACGATTCGAATCTGAAGACAGAGTTAGAAAAATCTGTAAATGGTAAAACTTGGATAATTCATGCAGCCAGTCAGGACATACCTTGTCTAGAAGAGTATGGCTTCAGACCACAGTCCTTATTCGACACAGAGCTTGCTGGAAGATTACTTGGATATCCAAAGGTTAGTTTGAGCACGCTTTGTGAATCTCTACTTTCCCTCGGCTTAGCGAAGGAGCACTCAGCTGTTGACTGGAGTGCAAGACCGCTCCCAGAGTCTTGGTTGAACTACGCAGCGCTAGACGTCGATGTCTTATTCGAGTTAGCTGAAGTAATCGAAGGAGAACTACATAAACAAGGCAGATACGAAATTGCCATTCAGGAATTTAGCCATTTAACTCTTCCTGCTGAGAAAACGGAGAAATTGGAGCGGTGGCGATCTGTAGCTGGCATTCACGAGTTGAAGCAAGTTCGGGCACTGACTGTCGTAAAGAGTCTTTGGGATGCTAGGGAAAAACTAGCTAAGGAAAAAGACGTAGCACCTGGACGCCTCGTACCTGATCTCTCGCTAGTTTCACTAGCAAAAGCTGCGCCTAAGACTAAATCGGAACTCGCCTCACTTCGATCTTTCACAGGTCGAGCAAGCCGAACCTACCTTGATCTCTGGTGGGCTGCTTACGAAGCGGGTATGCAAACGAATGACTTAGTCGAATTGAAAGCAAAGAGCAGCGGAATCCCAAACCATAGAAACTGGCCGAATAAATTTCCAGAGGCAAACATTAGGCTGCAATGGATGAAGAGGTTACTGAAGATACTCGCCGACGAAACTCGAATCCCCGTGGAAAACTTGGTTGCTCCTGATTTGGTCAGGAAGATCTGTTTTGAACCTCCCGAGAGCACAAAAAGAGCCATTCGAAACAGATTAGAAGCAGGCTCAGCTAGGAAATGGCAGATTGAGCTGGTTGAGCCGTTACTAGTTGAAGCTCTGCAAAAAACCGAATTACCTCCTGCTGAGGAAGAAACTACAACTTCGGCTGATTCTTAGGTTGAATTTCCTCGAGGGGCCTCGCGTGTGGCACCTTGGTGCCTAATACCTGGGCAACAATGTCCTGGGCAATAAGTTGAGCCGTCAATCCAACTCGTTCAAGAATTTCTGAACGTGTGGCGTGTTCAATAAATTCATCGGGTAGTCCAAGTTCATTCAGAGCGGTATCTACTTGTTGGCTCCGAAGTTCCTGCCGGATGCGGGTCCCGATACCGCCAACCTTCACGCCATCCTCAAGTGTTACTACTAGTCGGTGATTACTTGCCAATTCAATAACAGATTGGCGTACCGGAACAACCCAACGTGGATCAACAACGGTAGCGCCGATGCCATGTGCTGCCAGCAGTTCAGCGATCTTTAGTGCAGTGTTCGCCATCGCGCCTACCGAGACGATCAAAACATCTTTAGATACTGCTTCAGCTAAGACATCTACGCCATCGGAAAGTCTTCTAACTGCACTTATGTCTTGGCTAGCTGAACCCTTTGGAAAACGAAGAACAGTCGGTCTGTCTTCAATCGAAACAGCCTCAGCTAGTTCTTCTTGCAACCGCTTTGCATCTCTTGGTGCTGCAATTTCTATGCCCGGCACAATCTGCAGCAATGCCAGATCCCACATACCATGGTGGCTAGCCCCATCTGGACCGGTTACTCCAGCACGGTCAAGAATGAAGGTAACGCCAGCCTTATGGAGTGCTACGTCCATGAGAACTTGATCGAAGGCGCGGTTCATAAAAGTTGAGTAGATGGCAACAACCGGATGTAGGCCGCCGAAAGCTAAACCGGCACTCGATGCAACCGCGTGCTGTTCTGCTATACCAACATCAAACACGCGCTGCGGGAAGCGCTCGGCAAATTTATGAAGTCCAACCGGAATCAGCATGGCTGCAGTTAAACCGACGATACGAGGATTGTCAGTAGCAATTTTGACAATCTCGTCGGCAAAGATGTTTGTCCAGGAAGGTCCAGAGCTAGCTTCCAAGGATTTGCCAGTTGTTCTATCTATTTGTCCAACTGCGTGGAATTGATCGTCAACATGCTCTTCAGCCAGACTGAATCCCCGACCTTTTTGGGTAATAGCGTGAACAATTACAGGAGCTCCGTATTGTCTTGCCTGCTTCAATGCTTGCTCGAGCGCTTCAATGTCGTGGCCATCAATAGGACCGATGTACTTCAAATCAAGATTTGGGAACATACTTTTTGGCGTAAAAGTGCCAAGCAATCCTTTACCTGCGCCGCGTAAGGTTGCATAAACAAGCCGACCAACCACACCAAATCGTGAGAAGAATTTCCTGGATCCTCGATACATGCGCTTATAGAAAGGCTCAGTGCGGACGTTGTTTAGGTAACGAGCTAAGCCACCGATAGTTGGAGCATAAGAACGACCGTTGTCGTTGACTACAATGATGAGATTTCTGTCGTTATCGTCACTGATGTTATTTAGTGACTCCCATGCCATTCCACCGGTTAGAGCTCCATCACCGATAACTGCAACCACTGCTCTATCGGACTGACCCGTGAGTCTATAGGCCTTCGCGATTCCGTCAGCCCAAGCCAGCGAGGAGGATGCATGAGATGACTCAACAACATCGTGTTCAGATTCTGAGCGCTGCGGGTATCCAGCAAGCCCATCACGGCTTCGAATGTTAGATAAATCACTTCGTCCGGTTATAAGTTTGTGAACGTAACTTTGATGCCCTGTATCGAAAATTATTCGATCTTTTGGTGATTCAAAAACTCTGTGTAAAGCAATAGTTAACTCAACAACACCTAGGTTAGGACCTAAGTGACCTCCGGTACTTGTAATGGTCTCGATCAAATACTCGCGAATCTCTTGTGCATATTGGCTTAGTTCAGTTGAATTTAGACCTTTGAGATCCTCGGGTGAATTAATCTTGGTGAGCCAGCTCACTGCTACCCCACCAAGCTTCTTAGAACATACTGCAAAATTCCACCATGACGGTAATACTCAGCTTCACCAGGTGTATCAATCCGAAGCGACACTTCGAACTCGATTGGTTGTTTTCCATCTTGTGAGTGATCACTCGGCTTAGCAATAACCTTTAGGCGCTTTGGAGTCACTCCTTGGTTGAGTTGCTCAACGCCAAGAACATCAAAGATCTCAGTGCCGTCTAGGCCCAGAGATTGAGCGTTATCGCCATCTAAGAATTGGAGTGGTAAAACACCCATGCCGATCAGGTTACTACGGTGGATTCTTTCGAAGCTTTCGGCCAGCACAGCTTTGACACCAAGAAGCGCTGTGCCTTTCGCGGCCCAATCTCGTGAAGAACCAGAGCCATATTCTTTACCAGCGATGATCATAAGCGGGACACTGTTTTCCTGGTAGTTCATCGAAGCGTCAAAAATGAAAGCCTGTTCTCCAGAGGATGTAGTGAAATCACGCGTGAATCCACCCTCAACACCGTCAAGAAGTAAATTCTTGAGCCTGATGTTAGCGAATGTGCCCCGAATCATTACTTCATGATTACCTCGTCTGGAGCCATAAGAGTTGAAGTCCATTCGGCTCACTCCGTGCTCGGTGAGATACTTTCCGGCTGGTGAATCAACCTTGATTGATCCAGCTGGACTAATGTGGTCCGTGGTTACTGAGTCGCCGAGCTTGGCTAGAACTCTTGCCCCAAAAATGCTCGCGACTGGATCCGCTGTCATGGTCATTCCCTCGAAATAAGGAGGCTTGCGAACATAGGTGCTCTCTGCATCCCATTTGAATGTGTCTCCTGTTGGGGTTGGAATCTGCTTCCATCTTTCGTCACCCTCGAAAACCGAAGCGTACTGGGTCTTAAACATGTCTGATGAAATCGTGTTATCGATAACGGACTGGACTTCATCTGGGGATGGCCAGATGTCTTTAAGAAATACCGAGTCACCGTTTGAGTCTTTACCTAGCTCTTCCCTGTCGAAATCAAAATCCATTGTTCCGGCCAAGGCGTAAGCCACAACAAGAGGTGGAGAAGCAAGGTAGTTCATCTTAACGTCTGGGTTGATTCGGCCTTCAAAGTTTCTATTTCCTGACAAAACAGCAGTAACAGCCAAATCGTTGGAGTTGATAGCTTCACTAATTGATGGATCTAGCGGCCCTGAATTTCCTATACAGGTAGTGCAGCCATAGCCAACTAGGTCAAAACCCAGCTCGTTCAGATCAGAAGTCAAACCAGCTTTATCGAAATACTCAGTCACAACTTTTGAACCCGGTGCAAGTGATGTCTTAACCCATGGTTTCGACCGCAATCCTCGTGCCACAGCTTTACGTGCTAGTAGTCCGGCTGCCATCATGACAGAAGGGTTGGAGGTGTTTGTGCAAGAGGTTATTGATGCAATCGCGACGTGACCGTTGTCCATTTCAAACTCGGTCGCTGCAACCGATACTGGCTTCGTTATCTCAGGGGAATATGTTGCGATGTCTTTTCGATACTGATCCTTGGCTTTCGATAACTCGATGCGATCCTGAGGACGCTTTGGGCCCGCAATTGAAGGCACCACGGTTGAAAGGTCAAGCTCTAGGTATTCACTGTATTCGGCTTCATTGGAGGCGTCATGCCAAAGTCCCTGCTTCTTTGCATAGGCCTCAACCAGCTGAATCTGATCCTCACTTCGACCAGTGGCTCGCAGGTAATCTATGGTGACTTGATCGATTGGGAACATCGCTACCGTGGAACCAAACTCTGGACTCATATTTCCGATTGTTGCGCGGTTAGCCAGTGGAACTGAAGAAACTCCAGCACCATAAAACTCAACAAACTTACCTACAACTCCATGTTTGCGAAGCATCTCTGTAATGGTGAGTACAACATCGGTAGCGGTAGCGCCGGTCGGAATCGAACCGGTTAGTTTGAATCCGACCACCTTTGGAATAAGCATTGAAACCGGTTGACCTAGCATCGCAGCCTCGGCTTCGATACCGCCAACACCCCAGCCCAAGACACCAAGCCCATTGACCATGGTGGTGTGCGAGTCAGTGCCAACACATGAATCTGGGTATGCGGTGAGAACACCAGAAACTTCCCTAGTCATTACAGTTCTGGCTAAGTATTCGATGTTTACCTGATGGACGATTCCGGTGCCTGGTGGGACAACCTTGAAATCATCGAAAGCTCCTTGGCCCCAACGAAGGAACTGGTAGCGCTCTCCGTTTCGTTCATACTCAAAAGCAACATTCCGTTCAAAAGCATCAGGGCTACCGGCAACATCGATAACGACGGAGTGGTCTATGACAAGTTCAGCCGGAGCAAGAGGGTTAATTCGCTTTGGATCGCCACCGAGCTCCGCAACCGCTTCACGCATGGTAGCTAAATCAACTACGCAAGGAACACCGGTGAAATCCTGCATGATGACGCGAGCCGGCGTGAACTGTATTTCAGTATCTGGCTCGGAGTTGGGATTCCAATTTGCTAAGGCGAGGATGTGGTCTCTGGTTACGTTTGCACCATCTTCTGTCCTCAGCAAGTTCTCAAGTAGAATCTTCAAGCTAAGGGGTAGTTGTTTTGTGAGCACGCTTTCTAGCGCATAGATCCGATAATCGTTTCCTGCCACTGACAAGGTCGTGGCGGAGCCGAAACTGTCAACTTTAGACACTAAGTCTCTCCTAGCCTGGTAAATCTACTTATCCAAATTACCATCTAAGGCTGGACTAATCACCTTGCGCAGCAATAGCCAAGAGAACCAGATCATCACAAGGAAAAACGGTGTTCCCATGACCAGCTTCACGAAGCCAAGAATTACTACTTCTCCAGAGAAATAAAGGGGTACCTGAATCGCCAATCTCAAGAGGAAGAAGCCCGCCCAAATCAAGGTAACAAGGTCATAGAACTTGAGCTTTCTCTTGTCTTTCCGCCAGCTCATTCCATCTCCGGTTAGGGGTCCCACGAGAAGACCTATCGCTGGATAGCGGACTAGCACTGAAAGTAGCAGTGCTCCTGCGTAGGCTGCGTTAGTGAAAAACCCAGGAATGTAGTAGTTCTCGGCTTGACCGTCGCGGGTTAGAAAGTAAGCCAACACAAGTCCGACAATTGGGCCTACCAGTTGATCCCAAGGGCGCTTGAGAACAAAATGACGAACAATCAATATCAACGTTGCTACCGCAACCACAGAAATCGATATAGGAACTGATCGAGTGAAGGCAAATGTTATGACATACAGAAAACCTGGGATGCTCGATTCGATGAGTCCACGAATACCTCCGACAGAAGCTAGAAGCGATTTAGCGTCAACTTTATAACCGTCGTTGGTTTGTTTTACTCCATAACGCTCTACGTTTGGTTTCTTATCGTTCACATTGAGCCCTTGGGTGTTATTGCCCCAGAAGGAAGCGAAAGTGGAAGTAGTTCTCGAGGAGGTAGCGGAAGTTCGCCACGGTTGATGACGAAGCCCTTGAAGAAATCTTCTAAGAATGTTCTCTGCTCTAGGTCTTGCAATGCCCTACCCGACATTGTTGCCTTAAGAAGCCAGCGTTCACCGGAACTTGCAAACATCCGCACTGGCTGCAAGCTATTCGCTCCGATGTTTAGTTCCGCAAGAATCTCAGTGCCAAAAGGCCCAATTTGCCGCTGCACAGAGATACCTTGCTCGCCGAGTTTCGTAATTATGTCTTCCAAAACGGAGTCCCAGATCGGCTCGCCCTTAGGGCTAGCAAAAGCCTGAACTTGCAGAGTGCTCTCTCCGTAGTCAAAGGAAAGAGCTACGATACGTCCGGTTCCCTCTTCGATCTCAGCTCTAACCGTTACCAATGAGCTTGGAACGAAACATATCGAACCGAATACTGCAACATCTTTTGGTGCTGAAGGATCCGAGATGTCATACGGCCCGTTCAAAGTGAATCCAGAATTCATCTACTTCACTCCCGTCGATCCAAAACCCTGACTACCGCGCTGTGAACCTGGAAGCTCAGCAACTGGTATAAAACGAACTGACTCGTAGCGTTGGAAGACTATTTGAGCTATGCGATCGCCTCTCGAGATACTAAATAACTGGTCCGAGTGGTTTATTAGAGGAACCATGATTTCACCACGGTAACCTGAGTCGATTGTGCCTGGAGTGTTCAGTACTGTAACTCCAGAGTTAATTGCCAAACCAGATCTGGGGTGCACGAGGCCGACAAAGCCAGCGGGTATGGCTACCCTAACTCCAGTAGGGACTAATTTCCTCATGCCAGGCTCAATTTCAAAATCGCCAGACGAGCGCAGGTCGTAACCAGCATCGCCTGGATTGCCCATCGTAGGCATCAGATCGGAATCGGCAGTAATTAGAACTTCAATTTGTGTCATGAGCGTATTCTAAGCGTATGGCCAAATCTGACATCGGGACTGACTATCAGGAACGAGTTTTGCCAGGACTCTGGTTCTATGCCGCGACCCTCGTTGTCCCGCTTACCATTTTCCTCATTGCCTTACCTTTCGGTGAAAATGTCGCCTACCTAAGCTCACTAATCTCGGTCATCCCAATCTGGATTACTAGCTGGATTACTGCTCCAAAAGTGCTTCTTACAAGCGAAATCCTTCGCGTTGGAAAAGCTGTGATCGAGAGAAGATTTCTTGACGAGGCTGTGGCCATAGCTCCAACAGAAAGTTTTGCAGCTCGAAGTGCAAACTTGAGCCCGCTTGCATATAGCCGTTTTCAACCAGCAGTTAAGGGGTTAGTGAGTGTGAAGGTGAGCGATCCAAGGGATTCAACCCCGTACTGGATTTTTTCAACCAGAAACCCTGAAATCTTGGCAAAAAGGTTGAATAAGAAAAATTAGTTCGAACAGTCTACGCAGACTGGACCGTAGTGGCCATCTTTCTTAGCCTTCTGTGAGTGATGCTTTACTATGAAGCACTCGCTGCAGGTGAATTCATCCTCCTGCTTTGGCACCACGATAACCTCGGCATCTTCACTGGTTACCTCGGGTATGGCAAACGACTCCCCGTGGTCTTCGGCGTCTAGATCTGAAGTAGATGACTTCGTCTCCGGCACACGCTCCTTTAGAACTTCTAGAGACTCGGTGTCATCGTCGTTTTTACGCGGCGCGTCATAATCGGTGGCCAAGAATTTTCCTTTCACGAAAAAGTTGAGGCGCCTGAAGTATGTTCCAAAATCTGGATAAACGCAACTTTATCGGCGTTGTGTCTTAGGAATTTCCCAGAATACGTGTCTACGGCGTGTCGCAGTATTGAAAATCAACCAGAATTCGACAAGAAATGGTGGGAAACTACTGGCAGAAGGATTAGATATGGCTGATTTAAGGATTACTGGGGTTTCAAATAACCAGCTTGAGTTGCAGGCACCTGATGGAACTAGACATTACCTTTCCATCACGCCCGACTTGCTAAAAGCTCTTAAATCAAGAGATCTCTCGTTACCCAACAACGTCTCACCTAGAGAAATACAGCAGTTGGTTAGATTCGGTGCGACGCTCGAGCAGGTTGCAGAGAAAACAGGCGCGGATCCTGATTTAATCGCGAGATTCGCCAAGCCTATCGTTGCAGAACTTAGACACGTTGTGAATCTTGCGAGGGGTATTCGTCTAAGTCTCGCTGGTGACCGATTCGCAGATCCAATGCTTGTTGAGTTTGGTGCAATCATGGATGAGCGATTGGCCAATAATGGCGCTAAGGATGTCGCCTGGTCTGCAAAAAAGAATATTGAGGGCGAATGGCTTGTGACTGTCAGTTTCACAACTTCAGCAGGCGCCGGCACTGCAACGTGGGCATTCGATCCGAAACAGTTATTTCTCGCGCCAGAGAATGAGGCTGCACTTCAGCTTTCAAACGGCGTACCCGTTTCCGCAGTCACGAAGACTGTTCCAATTATTCAAGAGCCTGTTTCAGAAGAACGAGTTGAAGTCGAAGTCACAGAAAAAACAGTTTCACTTACTGTTGTCCCAGAAATTCAACCTACGGTAATTGATGAACCCGAAGACTTGTTTGAAGAACCGGTAACCGCATCAACTCTTCGAATCGTTGAAGAGGTCGTTGAAGAAACGACAGTTGTGGAAGTTGCAGCTGAACCAGTTGCCGAAGAACATGAAGTCATTGAGCCGATTGAAGAAACATTAACTGATCAGGCAGCTTCTAGACCGCAAGCTACAAGCGGATGGGCAGAGGTTCTCTTCGGCTCAAGAGACGAACAAGAAGAAGAAAACAATTAGCAGTTAAACCGAATAATCGGAACTGCCAGCTCCTTCTCGCTAAAAGATCCGTGATGACCTATATTTGCCAGCGACTTCGCTCTAGCGAAAGCTCGATGGTAAAGCGCGACGTTCTTCTTTGCGATAATCCAGAAATCTGGAACCAGTTCGGGTCTTTGCCCTAGATTCCTAAAATAGCCAGCAGAGATCAGATCATCTGCCGAGACCAAATAGCAGTCGTTGCCTACCGCTGTATTCAGCGACTCCATCAACTGTGAACGTTGCTCTGGATTCTTTAGATAAACCATGAGTCCACGAGTATCGCCACCGACGAAGTGGACTTGCTCCTCTGGAATAATCTCATCGAAGTATATCTTTTCGTGCTCGGCAACATCAATAACACCATGGTCAGATGTAACTACTAGGCCGGTGTTTCTTGGAAGTTGGGACACAAAGTCTCTCACCAAGCCATCAACCAGTTCGATTCCTGCAAGCCATCTGTTTGAACTTACGCCGTAGTTGTGAGCTGTTTGGTCTAATTCTGGAATGTAGAGATAGACAACTCTTGGTTCATCAAGCCTTAGAAGCTCTGCGGCAATAGTGAACCTTGCTTCGAGTGAGTCTGCAATGTGGAATGTTGCGGCAGGCATGGTCGCGGCCGTTAATCCTGTGTGTTGATAAGTGGCCTGCGATACAACATCAAAAGCTATACCCCTGGCCACAGCTAGGTCCGAAACAGTTGGCAGAGTTTGGAACGCAGTGGCACTTTCCTGATCTTCCCAGCCTGAAAGCAAATTCATGCGTCGGCCAACTGCCCTGTCAAAGATGTTATAGCCGATAAAACCAGTTTCTTCAGGAGATCTCCCCGTCGCTAGTGAAGTGAGCGATGTGGATGTAGTTGAAGGAAAGTGGCAGTAGCTTTTCTGAACTTTCTGGGCATTCAAGAATCGAGCATGCCCCGCTGCATCTACAAGATTATGAAATCCAAGGCCGTCGACTAGCAAGACGCATATGGACTTAACCGGGGCTAACCCGATGGGGTTCTCCTGCTTCTGAACCGCTGCAAGTGCACTTATCAACACATCGCTAAGCCTCCCCAAGCTTTTGGGAGGGGAAGGTAGCATCGTAGACATCAAATCAATTCTGCCACAGCCCGAGAAGCTGCAAGAAGGACCATGACAGATAGTAATAGCGAAGAGCGCTTTCCTAACGAGCGAATCGTCGACATAGATCTCACAAAAGAGCTCAGTGAATCATTTCTTGAGTATTCTTACTCGACTATTTACGCTCGTGCGCTCCCCGATGCAAGAGACGGGCTAAAGCCAGTCCAGCGCCGCATCATCTATCAAATGGGCGAAATGGGCCTTAGACCGGATCGTGGCCACGTCAAATCAGCCAGAGTTAGTGGCGAGGTCATGGGTAAGCTCCACCCACACGGAGATGGCGCTATCTATGACGCTATGGTTCGTATGGCTCAACCTTTCACCCTGAGAGTCCCGTTAATCGACGGTCACGGTAACTTCGGTTCATTAGATGACGGTCCGGCCGCAGCGAGGTATACAGAAACTCGTCTCTCTCTTGCCGCATTATTGATGAACGAAAGCCTTGATGAGGATGTAGTCGACTTTAAGCCAAACTACGACGCCCAGTTATCAGAACCTGAGGTCCTCCCAGCTGCTTTTCCCAATCTGCTTGTAAACGGTTCATCTGGTATCGCGGTTGGTATGGCAACCAACATGGCTCCACATAACCTTCGAGAGGTAATTGCTGGCGCTATCGCGTTACTTAACAACACCAAACTCGAAAGCGAAGATCTGATTTCCTTTATACCTGGACCAGATCTACCAACTGGTGGAGTAATTGTTGGAACTGAAGGCATTCGCGAGGCCTACATGACTGGACGAGGCAGCTTTAAGACACGAGCGCGAGTGACAATTGAAAGCGTTTCGCCCAGGAAGCTCGCTTTAGTGGTGACTGAATTACCATACCTAGTTGGCCCGGAACGGGTTATCGAGAAGATAAAAGACGGCGTGAATAGCAAGAAACTGCAGGGCATTTCTGATGTTATCGATCTAACCGATAGAAATAATGGGCTGAAGCTCGTCATAGAACTTAAAACAGGATTCGATCCCAACACGGTATTAGAACTTCTTTACAGATTTACACCGCTTGAGGAATCATTCAGTATTAATAACGTCGCCCTGGTTGAAGGTAGACCGGAAACTTTAGACCTCAGGGATCTGCTCGGTGTATATCTAGCCCACCGAATCGTAGTTACCAAAAGAAGAAGCGAAAATCGACTCGGTAAAAAGCAAGCCAGATTGCACCTTGTCGAGGGACTTCTCAAGGCCATTCTCAGCATCGATGAGGTCATAAAAATCATTAGAAGTTCCGACGAAGCTGAAGATGCTCGTAAGAAGCTAATGACAAAGTACAAACTTAGTGAGCTTCAAGCAGAATACATTCTTGAGCTAAAGCTCCGTAGGCTAACTAAGTTTTCCAAGCTAGAACTCGAAACCGAGAATAAGCAACTCGCAAAAGAGATTGCGGAACTTCAAAAAATTCTAAGTTCTGACAAGCAACTTCGCGACGTTGTTTCTAAAGAACTGCAGGAAGTAGCCGACAAATACGGCGACGATCGCAGAACAACAATTCTTAATGAATCTTCAGAACTAAAACCTGTAACGGCGGCAAAGGCTGCTGCAGTTGATGCGCAGCTTGCAGATTCGCCATGCTTTATAGTCCTAACCGCCAGCGGCCAGGTCCAGCGAACTGCGCTTGCGCCTGAAGCTCTGAGCAAGAGAAAGAAACACGACGCGATCGGAACTGTGCTATCGAGTTCAACCCGCAGTGACGTCGGCTTCTTGAGTTCTGATGGAATCATGCACCGCGTGCACTCAAGCGACATACCAGCCAGTGAAGGTGGATTCGAGGCTTCCAGCAGCATTAATGCAGCTGAGTTCCTTGGCTTAGCAAAGAACGTCAGGCTGCTAGGAGCTTTTGAACTGACCGATGAAACTGTAATAGCGATGGGCACCAAACAAGGAGTCGTCAAACGACTTTCCGGTGATTTCCCGACCAAGGCTAGCTTTGAAGTCATCTCGCTAAAACCTCGCGATGAATTAATTGGTGCAGCCACCAGTCTGGATGATCACGAGCTAATTTTTGTTACTGACGATGCCCAGCTACTTCGA
>RHAS01000040.1 GCA_010028615.1 Actinomycetota bacterium | reverse complement strand
AGAAGCCGCAGACTTCATCTACAAGGTCGAGTCATTTAGCTCCGAGTTAATGTGGACAAAGTCAAAACCAACAGCATGGATCCCAACAAAGTGGGTATACATGGCAGTCGAAGCCGAAGCTGATAGTTTCAGCCAAGTTCGTAAATGGTTTGGATCAAAGCAGCTGCAATGGACATCTTCCTGCACTGACATGTCTGTAAGTGAGAACAGGACTTTCAATTCACTGCTACCTAAGTTGAATTCGGCAAGCCGCTTTAGCTCAAATGGAAAAATATGGCGCTTGGCTGTTAGGCCGCTATTCCCCCACGAGACAGGCTGTCGCTCCATCATCAATTAGTTCGGCTCAGTAAACTTCTAACTAATGTCTCCACTGTCTGATGCCGCAAATTACTCTATTGAAGTAGCTCGAGAGCGCATTGCTGGCAAAAAAATCCTCGCACTTACCGGTGCGGGACTCAGCACGGATTCTGGGATTCCCGACTATCGGGGTGAGGGAAGAGTTGCTCGCCATCCAATGACCTACGACACTTTTATGGGGTCTTTTCAAGCGCAACAAAAGTATTGGGCTAGAAGCTATGTTGGTTGGTCAAGAATTGCAATGGCCAAGCCCAATCCGGGCCACTTTAGTTTGGCTCAAGCAGAGACCACTGGAATGATTTCAGCATTGATTACCCAAAACGTAGATGGCTTGCATCAACAAGCTGGAAGTAGAAATGTTCTTGATTTGCATGGCAGGTTGGATCGAGTTATCTGTCTAGGCTGTCGCAAAATTATCCCCCGATCTGAAATGGACTTGTTGCTAGAGCAACTTAACCCAAACATTAGGAAAGACCCCAATGTTGAGTTCACTCCAGACGGTGATGCCGAAGTTGTTGGCACGGAAAGTTTTCAGGTTCCAAGCTGCGATATTTGTGGCGGTGTTTATAAACCGGATGTAGTTTTCTTTGGTGAAGCGGTGCCGACCGACCGGGTTGAAAATGCCATGGCCATGCTTGACAGAGCTCAATGCCTGCTGGTTGCGGGCTCTTCACTTACAGTGAATTCAGGTTTCCGATTTGCAAAATTGGCTCAAAAAGCAGGCAAACCTATCGTGATCGTGAACATAGGCCCAACTAGGGCTGATAGCCTTGCCACTGCCAAGATTGAGGCAAACACTTCTTATGCCCTGGAGAGGCTACTAATTGACTAATACATTGCTAGGACTAGTCAGGCATGGACAGACCGATTGGAACGCGCAATTGCGATTGCAGGGTTCAAGCGACATCCCGCTGAATGAAACTGGAATTCAACAGGCTAAGAGCGCTGCAGGGAAAATAAATCCAGCTGACTGGGACGTTTTGGCAGCATCGCCACTGTCAAGAGCCAGGGACACTGCGGAAATAATCTCCCAGAAAATTAGTTTGCCGGTGGTAATTCTTCCAGAGTTGATTGAGAGATCTTTTGGTGAAGCAGAAGGCCTCTCCCATAGCAAGTGGCGCGCCAAGTTTGAGAGCAAAGAGCCAATTTTTGGACTTGAAAGTATTGAGGAGTTGGAACAGAGAGCCAACCTATTACTTAGCGGGATCACAACCGAGTTTGACGGATTAAGAGTGCTTGCGGTTTCTCACGGGTCACTAATTCGAAAACTTATAAAAATCGCCTCTCAAGGTGAGCTGCCGTTAGCAGAGGATCGACTGGAAAATCTCAGCATGAACCGTTTGCTTCATCAAGATGGCAATTGGTCAGTTAGTGACTATTCTGTTCAGAGCTTAGCTGGCTGAGAATTGCGGCAAGCTTTTCGGCGGATTTGTCCCAGTTGAAGACCGAAGCTCTCTCATAGCTGGCTGCAGATTTAGTTTTCCAGCTTGCTGGGTTTGTTATTGATTGCAAAGCTTCAAGTGCTGCTTCTGGAGATTCTGGATTAAAGTATGTCCCGGCTAGGCCTGCAACTTCTTGAAAAATCTCAAGATTAGAAACCACAACGGGTATTCCTCTGGCCATCGCCTCGACTAGTGGAATACCAAAACCTTCGTCCTTGCTAGCCGATACAGCAGCAAAGGCCTCATCCAGGAGTTTCTGGTATTCATCATCAGAAACACCACGATGAAAAACTACGTTCGCCGAAACACTATCGGCCAACTTTTGTAGCTCGCTTTCTCGAGTTTGCGTTATTTTGCTAAGCAAATGAAGCGTGTAGCTAGGTTCCAAGCCTGCGGCTCTAATTAGAGTTTCAACGTTTTTGTAGGGCATGAAAGAGCCAACATAAACAAGGCTGCGCGTCTCTGGGATTTTTCGTGATCGCCGTGATACTTCGGCCACACCGTTATAGACAATCTCAACAGGTTTTCTAGTTAGGCGGTGTTTTTGAATGAGATTTTTGGTTGTTTCGGACACGGTCACAATTCTGTCTGCTCTATTCAGAAGTAATCGTTGAGGAAAGTAACTTAGATGATATAACCGCCAAATAGTCTGAATCAGTGGCGATAAATCTTGGGGTGGCTTTCTATGACGGTAATAAATAAGGTCATGCAGGGTAAGGACCAACTTATATTTCCTCCCCCAAGTCCCCATGATTTGCATCGGCGAGAAAACCAATCTCGCACCAGCCTTATTCAGTTTCTTCGCTACGAAGAGCTCTTTTACTGATTGCGGTGAATTCACAACTAAGTGTTCAATTCCCTTTGGCAAAAACTCGAGCTGCTTTTGGTCGCAAATCACAGCGACAACTTTGTGTTTTTTTGATAGGGCTTTGATCAGCTCGACGCTGAAACGGCTGATTCCGTCGTGATAGTCCAGCCTGATGAATCTTGCATCAAAATGAATGGTTTCCATCAGCGCTTCAAGCCGTTAATGAATTTTGTGATCTGTTCAGTGGTTTGCTCTGCCGCTTCGTAGTGCACTAGATGGCCACAATTGTAAATCTGGTACATTTGCGCATTTGGTAGCCGCTGCGACAACTTCAAAACTGCCGAAACGGGTGTCACTTCGTCTTTTTCTGCAGCAACCAAAAGTATTGGACAAGTAAGACCTGAAACAAATGGCTGGAGAGTATTGGATATAGATGCAACATAGCTCTCCCAGACCACATGCGAGTTAGCGAAGCTGTTGAAATGCATTTGGTGCTGTTTCTTGATCCAATATCTAAGGTCTTTGTTTTTAGATTTTGTAGTGTAGGCGCTCATTGAATCAACCAATAACGGGGTCTTGAGCATTTTTAGCCCGAATCCTTCTGGCATTTTGTGGGCTAGCCAGTAGTACCCCTTTACGAAATTCATAAGCAATCGCGACAGCCCTTTTGTCACTCCGCCTGCTACCGGGTTGATGCATACTAGAGCTTCAAAAATAGGCTTCTTGGCTTGCACTCCACCAACAAGCAGTGTTCCAAACGAATGGCCAATGGCAATTGGTTTTTTCAAGCCCAGAGCATCAACAAATTGAAGCAACCACTGCACGTAGTTTTCTAGGTTGTGCTTGACTTTTAGCGGTTCACTGGATCCAAATCCTGGTATGTCTGGTGAGTAAACGTTGAATTCTTCTAAACCCCCCGCAAATGACTCAAGACCATGATGATCACCGCGGTAACCGTGAACTAGGACTATGTTCTTGGCGTTTGGCTTATTGGCAGGGTAAAACCAATAGTCACAACGCACCTCAGCCACCGTGACACTCTTTTTCTGAGTTCTGGCCTGAGCTCGTTCCATGAGAACTTTGGCTGAAACCATTTGATGAATGCACCCCTAATAGTTGTCTCCCCTCAATTCTAGTCTGGAAGGCTTGCGGGCTTACCGTCAGCTGGTTTGTCGGGCCTGGCTACTAGTCTGAGAAGGTGAATTCAGAAAATACTAAATTGGCTTTACCCGAATGGCTTAAGGTCATCGCAGTCTTTGACACGGAAACAACCGGACTTGATTTGCAGCAATCTAGAATCGTCACAGCCTCTTTGCATCTAGTGGATGTCTCAGGCAATGTGTTGGAAGGCGGAAAAGACTGGCTGATAAACCCAGGCATTCCCATTCCCCCGGAAGCCAGCCGAGTGCATAAGGTTTTTGATGCCGATGTTGTAAACGCGCAGGATAGCAAATCTGGTGTCGCAGAAATCCTTGCGGCAATTCAAGATTTTTTCAGTCAGGGCATTCCCGTGGTTGCCTACAACGCCCCATATGATTTCACTATTTTGCACTACGAAGCAAAGCGCCATGACCTACCCCCAGTTGAATTTGGCTTCGTTATAGATCCTTTAGTCATTGATAAGACAGTGGATAAATATCGAAAAGGAAAACGCACTTTGGAATCGGTAGCAGAGCGCTACAACGTTCCATTAGAAAATGCCCACACAGCCAAAGACGATGCTATAGCGGCAGGGCAAGTTGGTTTAGCCGTTCTCAGGTATTTCTTCGCTCAAGACAAACCGGTAGTGCCGTTTCCGTCATCGCTAGAAGAGCTTCACGAAATGCAGTCAAAGTGGGCAGATCAGATTGAAGAGAGCTATTCTCAATGGCGTAAACAGGAAAGACCTGACTACATCCCCCAGTTCGGTTGGCCGGTTAGAAAGCTTTAAATAGAAAATGGGCTCCTAAAAAGGAGCCCAAGTCTAAAAAACTAGTTTTGCTTGCCAAATTTCTTGTAACGAGCATTGAATCTCTCAACACGTCCAGCTGAGTCAAGAATTCTCTGCTTTCCTGTGTAGAACGGGTGTGAAGCTGATGAGATTTCAACATCAAAAACCGGATAGGTGTTGCCATCTTCCCACTCGATTGTTTTGGTGGATGTGACGGTTGAACGAGTAAGAAAAGCGACTCCCGATGCTAGATCGCGGAATACTACTGCTTCATACTTAGGGTGGATGTCGGCCTTCATAGCTTTATCTTTCAAATCAAAGGGTTTTTGGGTGCTCTGGCACCAAAACCCAACTATACCAGAGTAAAACTGGTCAATTCAACAGGTTATTTGGCTCGGACGGTGAATCGCCCAGCAACTAGGGCGACTTCTAGCTCTAGCCCATAGGCGGCGCTTAGTTTCTCTGTGGTTAGAGTCTGATTTATCGGGCCGGCTTCAATGATCTTTCCGTCTCTTAAGACCAAAGCATGGGTGAATCCTGATGGAATTTCTTCAAGGTGGTGGGTGACCATGATTATCGCTGGGGCCTTTGGATGCGAGGCGTATCCACTGAGAATCTTTATTGTCGCCTCTCTGGAACCTATGTCCAGGCTCGCTACAGGTTCATCCAATAGAAGCAGCTCAGGATCTGGCATAACCGCTCTGGCTATCTGAGTTCTTTTCTTTTCGCCATCGCTAAGGGTGCCAAATGGTCTTTCCGCTAAATCAGCTAGCTGCCACTCTTTCAGCACTCGCCTAGCTCTGCGCTGATCAACATCTTCGTATTTTTCCTTGAATCTGCCAGTGATCGCATAGCTAGCAGTCATTACAGCATCAAGCACTGGCTCTGAATTTGGTATTCGGCCAGCTATTGCTGTTGAGGCAAAACCGATTCTGGTCCTGAGCTCAAAGACATTGATTTCGCCCAGGGTTTCTCCAAGAATTTGCGCTGAGCCAGAACTTGGTTGAAGTTGAGCTGCTGCAATTTTTAACAAGGTGGTTTTTCCTGCCCCATTGGGGCCGACAATAACCCAGCGCTGGTCGGCCGAGACTGACCAATTGATATCTTCGAGGATATTCTTGCCATCTCGCACCAGCGTTAAATTCTTTAATGACAGAACTTCGCTCATGATGTGATTAGCCTAGGCGAAAACTAAAGCCTTAGCGTTATGACACTCTAAATGCAGGCGGTTTAGGGATAGGAGCGAATATAGTTTCTCTATGACCTTATCTTTAGGCAAGCCAAGCATGCTCGTGGTGCTAGATGTTGACTCGACATTGATTGAGCAGGAGGTCATCGAAGTTCTTGCTGAATTTGCAGGTAAACAGGCTGAGGTTGCTGCGGTTACTGAAAGAGCCATGCGCGGTGAGTTAGATTTCGCCGGAAGCCTTCGGGCTAGAGTAGCGAATTTGGCTGGACTTGATCAAGAAATTATCGGTTTAGCGCTTCAGAAGATAACTCTTACTAAAGGTGCAGAGAAACTTATTAGCGCTGTTCATGCAGCATCTGGCAAGGTAGCTGCGGTTAGTGGTGGTTTCAGCCAAATCCTAGATCCCCTTGCGCTTGATTTAGGTTTGGATTTCTATCGGGCAAACGTATTAGAAATTGTTTCTGGGAAGCTCACCGGCGATGTAGTTCCTCCTATCATCGATAAACCAGCGAAAGCTTCAGCGCTTATCGAGTGGGCAGATGCGTTAGGTATATCCACTTCGCAAACAATCGCAATTGGTGACGGTGCAAACGATTTAGACATGATGGAGGTTGCCGGACTGAGTATTGGCTTCGGTGCGAAACCAAGAGTTAGAGTTGCCGCTGACGTGCTAGTTGACTCCGGTGACCTGTCGGATGTTCTTGCGCTTATTGGTCTTTAGTGGCCGGTTGAGTGAAGTCCACCGTCAACATGGATGATCTCACCAGTTGTGGCTGGGAACCAATCACTTAGCAGAGCAACGATGCCTTTGGCTGCTGGCTCAGTGTCGGCTAGCTCCCAATGCAGAGGCGCACGAGTTACCCAGATGTCTTCCATGTCAGAAAAGCCTGGAATACTCTTTCCAGCTGGTGTTCTTAGTGGACCTGCGGAAATCAAATTAACTCGGATGCCCTCTTTTCCTAGATACCTTGCTAGATACCTAGAGGTTGATTCAAAAGCTGCCTTGGCAACACCCATCCAGTCATATACCGGCCATGAGACACTGGCGTCGAAAGTTAGCCCTGCAATCGAAGAGCCTTGGCGCAATAGTGGTTTGGCTGCCATAGTTATTGATTTCAAAGAGTATGCAGAAACTTGAACTGCTGTTGATACGTCAGGCCACTCGGTGCTAAGAAAATTGCCACCAAGCGCAGTGCCCGGTGCAAAAGCGATAGCGTGCACGATTCCGTCGAGGTGAGGTAAATATTGACCTACGCGTTCCGGCAAAGCCTTTAGATCTTCTTCACTGGTTGCGTCAAGTTCAATTACCGGTGCAGGTTTCGGTAAACGAAGAGCAATCTTC
>RHAS01000039.1 GCA_010028615.1 Actinomycetota bacterium | reverse complement strand
TAATGAACTCGGTGTTGATTTAGATTACTGGCCGAACCAGTATCTTCGTGGGCAGTACCCCGCTAGTTAGTCTCTACGAGTGGCATCTTGAATGTCACCGACAAGCTCTTCCAAGATATCCTCAAGGAAAATAAATCCGAGTAATTTTCCAGACTCATCAAAATTCGCAGCAAGGTGCTGATGTCCGCGTTGCATCTGCGCTAGCGCATCTTCAAGCTCGACTCCAGCTCCGATGCTTTTCACGCTTCGGATCAACTTCCTTGGCACTGGTTGATCTGCGTCTTCCTCATCGGCATCGATGACATCCTTGAGGTGCAAGTAGCCTTCAAGTTCTTGGTTCTCATCCAAAACTGGATAGCGGCTAAAGCCGTGCTTAGCAACTAATTGCTCTATCTCTCGAGGTGTGACCGTGAGATCAACAGTCACCACATCGGCGATTGAAACCAAAATATCTTTAACCTGCTTATCGGTGAATTCAAATGTGTTGCTAATCGCTCCGGTTTCATCGCTGAGCACTCCCTCTCGAGTTGAGTGTGAAACGATGTCCTCTACCTGCTCGATGGTAAATGCCGAGTTAGCCTCGTTGACCGGTTTGATTCCAAACATTCGAATAAAAAAGTTAGCTATCGCGTTCAAAGCAAAAACTATTGGTTTCATCAAAACCGCAAGCCCGTATACCAAAGGACCCAAGACTAGCGCTGCTCGCTCTGGGATTGAGAAAGAGATGTTCTTTGGCACCATTTCGCCGATTAGCACATGTAGGAAAGAAACGATCAGCACCGAGATTACGAAAGAAACAATGCTGACCAGAGCATCCGACAGGCCAAGTAGGTGAAGCGGACCTTCTAGTAGATCGTGGATGGCGGGTTCGGCAACTAGCAGAATCAGCAAACCAGAAATTGTCACTCCAAGCTGGCAGGTAGCAAGCACCAGTCCAACGTTATCCATAGCCTTGATGGTAAGTTTTGCTGGCCGCGATCCGGCTTCCGCCCTAGGTTCAATCTGAGCTCGTCGAGCCGAAATAACGGCAAACTCAGCACCCACAAAAAATCCATTGGCGATAAGTAAGCCAACTAACGCTAGTAATCCCAACCAAGACTCAGTCATTTTTCACCTCGACTGGTTCTGGAATGAACTTAATGCGATCGACTCTGCGTCCATCCATACGTTCAACTCTTAGTAGGCCGCCAGCAATTACAACTTCATCGCCAACCTCAGCTACCTTGCCGAGTTTTGCCATCATGAAGCCCGCAACCGTCTCGTAGTCGCCATCTTCAGGAACTACGATGGCAAGTTTCTCTTCTAGTTCATCAGGTCGGAACATACCTGGGAAAGTAATCGATTTATCTTTGGCGGAACGGATGTCTATCTTTGCTTTATCGTGTTCATCGCCAAGTTCACCAACCAACTCTTCGACTAAGTCCTCAAGGGTTACCACACCTGCGGTACCGCCATACTCATCAACCACTACTGCAATTTGCAAACCGTGGGAGCGAAGTTGCCCCATGAGTTTTTCCAGTGAAATCGTTTCTGGCACCCGGTAAGGTTCAACCATAAGAGCGGTAACCGGAACTTGATCTCGCTTTTCGCGAGGGACGGATGCGGCAGCCTTAACGTGCACAATTCCAGCGATGTCATCTTCGGATCCATCAAAGACAGGGAATCTAGAAAATCCAGTGACATCAGATCGGCGAATAACATCTTGAACAGAATCTGTGGTGGCAAGAGATTCCAGTTTTGTTCTCGGCGTCATGACATCAGCGGCAACTAATTGCGATAACGCTAGGGTCTTGGTGATTAAATCAGCGTGCCGCTGTTTGATAGATCCCAAACTTGCTGAACGCTGCACCATTGAACTTAGTTCTTCAGCGGTTCTAGCCGAGGAAAGTTCCTCTTTAGGTTCAATTCCAATTGCTCGAACGATGGCATTACCGGTGGTATTCAGTAGCCATACCAACCAGCCAAAAATCCAACTGAATATCAGTTGAAATCTGACCACCGCTTTATTGACTTTTAGCGGAATGGTAAGCGCAAGCTTCTTGGGTATAAGTTCGCCAACCAGTGTTGAAAAGATGGTGGCTAAAACCAATGAGATCGTTAGCGCAGTTGCCCGGATTGCCGTTTCGCCCAAACCTAAATCCCGAAGTGGGCCTTCCAGCAAAATGGCTAGGGACGGCTCAGCTAGGAACCCGGTCAGCATGGTGGTCAAGGTAATACCAAGCTGAGCGGAAGATAGGTGGGTGCTGGTCCTCTTCAGTGCTCGAATACTGAGCCTTAGGCCTTTTTCACCGCGATCTTGGCGAGCTTCTAGTTCAGTGCGCTCCAAATTGATCATGGAGAACTCACTGGCAACAAATATGCCGGTACCTAGGGTGAGTAAGATTCCTAGGGCGAGCAAGAACCATTCGTTCAATGCTCGAGCCGCTTCGGGTCGGGATTATCAGGATCCATAACATTTTCAAGCATAGCCGATGGCCACTTTTCCTTGATTTTCTGGGGATAAATCCCAACTAGGCATTAGCAGGTAGGCTTAACACTGTATTTCCCCCAAAAAGTATGAGGTGAGCAGTTGTCCGGCGACAACCAACAATCCGGCCAAGACTTTGGCGCTAATTCATGGCTAGTCGAGGAAATGTATGCGAAGTGGCTTACAAATCCTGAATCTGTCGATAAAGAATGGTTACCAATTCTGGAGCAGTACCAGAAAAATCGCCCTCAGACTCAAGCCATCCCCCAGGTGGTAACTGCAGCAGAGCCAGCAGTTGAAAAACCAGCAACAGGTTCAATCCCACTGGTAGCTAGAACCACCCGAGTCGAGCCGCAACCAACTCCAATTCCAGCCCAGCTGGTCAGCCAAAACACTGAAGAGACCGAAGACCCAACCGAAGATCAGGTCAACATTCTAAAGGGAATGTCCAAGACTTTGGCGGCCAACATGGATGCTTCGCTGACCATCCCGACTGCCACCAGCGTCAGAGCAATTCCAGCAAAACTTCTGATTGACAACAGAATTGTCATCAACTCGCACCTAACTAGAACTCGTGGTGGAAAAGTTTCCTTCACTCACATCATTGGTTATGCAATTATTCGGGCTCTAAAAGAGTTTCCAAGTCAGAACGTCTACTACGACGAAATTGAGGGCAAACCTGCTGCCATAACCCCAGCGAATATCAACTTTGGTTTAGCAATTGATATTCCTAAGCCAGATGGCAGTAGAGCACTTCTTGTGCCAAATATCAAAAAAGCACAGAAGCTAAACTTTGTTGAATATCTTGCCGCCTATGAAGATTTGGTAAAGCGCGCCAGAGAGAACAAACTCACCGCAGAAGATTTCGCTGGAACCACCGCGTCACTTACCAACCCTGGTGGAATAGGCACTGTTCACTCAGTACCAAGATTGACTAAAGGTCAAGGCTGCATCATTGGTGCTGGAGCGCTAGATTACCCTGCAGAATTCCAAGGGATGAGCGAAGAACACCTAGCTAAGCTCGGTGTTTCCAAAGTCATCACCCTAACTTCGACCTATGATCACCGAGTAATTCAAGGCGCTGGCTCTGGCGAATTCCTACGAATCATAAATGAACTGCTGGTAGGCGAACGCGGCTTCTACGATGAGATATTTGCTGACCTTCGTATCCCCTACCAACCGATTCGCTGGTCAATTGATGTTGAAGATGCGGATGCTAGAAGTAAAGAAACTAGGGTTCAGGAACTTATCAACGCCTACCGTGTTCGCGGTCACTTGATGGCAGATATTGACCCACTTGAATACAAGCAGCGTAGCCACCCTGATCTAGATGTGCTAACCCATGGTTTGAGCCTGTGGGATTTGGATCGAGTTGTTAAAACCGGTGGCTTCGGTGGTAAACCGAAGATGTTGCTTCGTGATGTCTTGAAGATTCTGCGCGATAGCTACTGCCGCACCGTCGGTGTCGAATACATGCACATCCATTCGCCTGAAGAGCGCAAGTGGATGCAGGAGCAACTTGAACGACCATACGAGAAGCCAAGTCGCGCTCAGCAACTTCGAATCCTAGAAAAACTAAACGAGGCAGAAGCTTTTGAAACCTTCCTGCAGACCAAGTTCGTAGGTCAAAAGCGCTTCAGCCTAGAAGGTGGCGAATCAACAATTGCCGCCCTTGATGCGATTTTGCAAGCCGCAGCCGATGCCCACCTGGATGAGATCGCTATCGGTATGGCGCACCGTGGTCGGCTAAATGTACTTACCAACATTGCTGGTAAGACTTATGGTCAGGTATTCAAAGAGTTTGAAGGAAACACCGACACCAAGTCGGTTCAAGGTTCTGGAGATGTTAAGTATCACCTTGGAACTTCAGGGGTCTTTACCTCAGTCGCTGGCAATAGCACCAAGGTTTACCTAGCTGCTAACCCTTCCCACCTAGAGGCGGTTAACCCAGTGCTTGAAGGTATCGTTCGAGCCAAGCAGGATCGCTTGGATAAAGCTCCTGCTGAATATCCAGTGCTACCACTTCTAATTCACGGCGATGCGGCATTCGCTGGCCAAGGTGTCGTTCCAGAAACTCTAAACATGATGAGCCTTCGTGGCTACCGCACCGGTGGAACAATTCATATTGTCATCAACAACCAGGTTGGCTTTACTACCCCACCTTCGATGTCAAGATCAACCGTCTACGCAACAGATGTGGCAAAAGGAATTCAAGTGCCGATCTTCCACGTCAACGGTGATGATCCAGAAGCAGTGGTCAGAGTTGCCCAGCTAGCTTTTGATTATCGACAGAAATTTGCCAAAGATGCCGTTATCGACCTAGTTTGCTACCGTCGTCGTGGACACAACGAAGGCGATGATCCTTCGATGACACAACCACTGATGTATTCGCTAATTGAAGCTAAGCGTTCGGTTAGAACTCTTTACCTAGAATCCCTAGTTGGTAGAGCAGATATCAGCCGCGAAGAATTTGAGCAATCGAATGCTGACTTCCAAGCCAAACTGGAAAATGCCTTTGTCGAAGTCCACGAGGCAACGTCAAAACCTGCAGAAATTGTTCCTAAACCAATTGGCATTGGCACCACGGCAAGCGATCACCCGGACATCTTCCGCGAGAGCAAAATCTCCAAAGAGGTTATGGAACTAATCGGCGACGCTCACAACAACCTGCCGCCTAATTTCAACGTTCATCCAAAACTGCAGCAGCTACTAGCCAAGCGCGTTGAGATGAGCCGTGAAGGTGGAATTGACTGGGGCTTTGGTGAGCTAATTGCCTTCGGTTCGCTACTGGTTGAAGGAGTCAACATCCGCATGGCTGGGCAGGATTCCAGGCGCGGTACTTTCGTTCAGCGCCACGCGGTATTCCACGACAAAGTCAACGGCCAAGAATGGATGCCACTTAGAAACCTAAGTGCCAACCAGGCCAAGTTCTATATCTACGACTCACTGCTAAGCGAATACGCTGCCATGGGATTCGAATACGGTTACTCGGTCGAGCGTGAGGATGCTCTTGTGCTCTGGGAAGCGCAGTTTGGTGATTTTGCAAACGGTGCGCAGACCATCCTGGATGAATTCATTTCATCGGCCGAGCAAAAGTGGAACCAGCACTCATCCTTGGTGCTGCTCCTTCCACACGGTTACGAAGGTCAGGGACCAGATCACTCCTCGGCAAGAATCGAAAGATACCTTCAGCTTTGCGCCGAGAACAACATGACCGTTGCGCAACCATCGACACCGGCAAACCATTTCCACCTTCTTCGCCAGCAGGCATACTCCAGACCAAGAAGACCTTTGATCGTCTTCACGCCTAAGTCGATGCTCCGATTGAAAGCAGCCTCCTCAAATGTTGCCGATTTCACCACTGGTTCATTCCAACGGGTTATCGATGAGCCTAGACCGCTAAATAAGCAGGCAGTTAGAAAAGTATTGTTCTGTTCTGGCAAGGTTTATTGGGATCTACTGGCCGAGGCCGAAAAGCGCAATGACCAGAGTACGGCGATTGTGAGGGTTGAACAGCTCTACCCAACTCCGGTTGATGAGATTAAGCAGGTCTACGCTCAGTATCCGAATGCAGAATTGGTTTGGGTTCAAGACGAGCCTGCTAACCAGGGCCCTTGGACATACATCGGTCTATTCCTACCGAAATACATGAACGGACAGGTTGCCAAGTTGGTATCACGTCCAGCTAGCGCATCTCCTGCAACTGGTTCAGCTAAGAGCCACGCAGTCGAACAGGCAGATCTAATCGAGAGAGCGTTCGCTTAGTTAGATGAACGAGCCGAAACGCAATATTCGAATCGTCATCATTGGCGACGATTTGGTTAGCGCTGGAGGCGATCCGAAGGGTCTCGGTTGGGTCGGTCGGGTAATTGCTAAAACTCAGAGCGAATATCCGCGGATTGATTTTTATAGCTTGCCCACTCCAGAAATTACTACCGCTGGCCTTGCCGAGGTTTGGTTAGACGAATGCTCAAGACGATTCTCGGATGAAACAGATAACCGACTGGTGATTTGCCTAGGTCCTAATGACATTAACGCTGGTATTTCGATGTCGCGATCTAGATTGAATCTTGCCAACATCCTTGATACCGCAATAAGTAAAGGTATCCAGCCTTTTGTAATTTCGCCGATCCCATCACGCAACCCCCAGTTGAACTACGAGATAGAACACCTAGCTGCCGGTTTCGAAGATGTGGCATCAAGAAGATCGCTGCCTTTTGTGGATGCCTTTAGACCGCTAATTGACCATCAGGGATTCAATACAGAGCTTAGAAACTCTAACTTTGGGCAACCTGGTCAACTAGGTCATGGCCTAATCGCTTGGCTGGTATTGAATCAGGGCTGGTATCGCTGGCTAGATATTCCGGAAGAGGAAATTTAGTCTTCTGTCCGTTTTTGCATGTAGTTAAACATGGCTTTTTTCACTAGATCTTCTGTGCTTATTGGATTCCAGGCTGATGAGAGAAGCATGCTCGATATCCGAACCTCAATTGCATACTCCTCAGCACACCCCTTGCACGACCTGAGGTGGCTATCGATTGCCACCTTCTCGTCATCCGTTACTTCGTTATCAACATAAAACGTTGCTTTTTCTAAAACTTGCTGGCAGTTAAAAACTGTC
>RHAS01000038.1 GCA_010028615.1 Actinomycetota bacterium | reverse complement strand
CCTTTGTCAAAGGTCAAACGCTATTTGGCGTGACCAAACTAACTTTGAATAACATGGTCCAAGACCCAAGTTACATCCACGAGTTCATGACCTATAGGCTAATGCGATCGGTTGGACTACCTGCTCCTCGAACTGGTTATGCCAACGTATTTCTAAACGGAATTAACTACGGTTTGCACCTAAATGTTGAAACAGTAGATAAGCGCATGTTAGCCCGCTGGGGAATCGGTTCTGAAAGAATCTACAAAGGAAGCCTTCCTAATTTCCCGGATATGTATCCAGGTAATGAGTGGGCCTTCACGTTAGAAGCCGGTACCGAAGCAAATCGCGAGGACCTCTCATACTTTTTGAACATCAACTCCCTTTCGGGTGAACAATGGTGGGAAGAGATCTCTCAAGCCACCGACATGGAATTACTGACTAAACAGTGGGCGGTCGAGCTTTACTCAAGCCATTGGGATGGGTATCTGCTAAATCGAAATAACTACTTTGTGAATTTTGATGAAAACGGTCAAGCGCTCATGCTGTCATGGGGAGTTGACCAGACTTGGGGTGGCGCACCGGATTATTTTAGTTACCCGACGCTATTGCCTAATAAGTGCATGGGCTCAACTTCTTGCACCGAGATGTATTACCAGTCGCTAGCCAAGGTGGCCGCAACTGTTCAGAATCTAAATCTCGCATATAGCGCCAGTGCTGTTGCCAACGCCATAGTTAAGGCCATCGGCGCGGACCCTTGGGGATCTATTGCTGGTGCCAATTCTGCGCAACAGGGAGCAATCGACATAGAAAACTATCGCAAGTATGAACTGAATCAGTTGGTGATTCCTTGGGACACAACAATCAAAATGGTGCAGGTCAATGCCCTAAAGTTTGAACCGAGGGATCTAATCTACCTATCCCCCGGTACTAGAAACGTGACGGTTAGCCTGTCACCGAGACAAATAACTGCACGAAGTGTGCCCGTCTATAAAAGTCTGGTCCCCGGCTCTAATGAGGTGACGGTTCAGGTTCTGTCAGCCGATGGAAAACACAGCAAGAGCTACACTTTTGAGTTCTATGTTCTAAGCCAAAGAACCAGCAAGGTAGCAGTGAAATTTGCTTCTGGCTCGGCAACACCAAGCTCAGCAGGTAATTCCTACTACCAGGCCTTATTGAACAAACTTACCGATGCTAAAAACATTGAGTTGACAGTAACTAGCCCCGCTTCAATCTCAAAATCACTAACTAGCAAGCGGCTAGCTAGCATCAAAGCTGCGCTAAGCAAAAAGAGTATTAGTTACAAGCTGATGACTGCAACCGGTGGAACTACTAGCAATCAACTAATCCTGACAGCAAAATATCAGAACTAGTTAAAAACTAAATCCCCTGCTTTAGGCAGGGGATCCAGTCGGTAAACCATTACCAGTAGAAGATTGTTACTGTGGTACCTTTTTGAGTCTTTAGACCAGCAAGTAACTGGTACTTAGCGGTCTTGACTCCGTTGACTTTAGCCGCCTGCAAGAACTTCTGAACTGCGGTAGCACGTGCAGGACCGGCAGTTGGCTTATCCTTGGCAATCAAGTAGTTGTTGGTAATCTGTACCGAAACTACGTTGGCCTTCAGGGTTGTAAGCTTTTTGACCAAGTTAGCTAGAACCGTGTTACCGGCCTTGTTAGTCTTAGCGTCTACTGTAAGCACACCAACCTTAGGGAATGTCACAACTGCAACTTCCTTACCCTTTGGCACAACCACAGTGATCTTGTACTCTGCGCTGTTACCCTTTTCGGCAGTAACCGTAATTGTTAGCGTGTTTAGACCTGGGACTAGCTCATCGCCACCGGCAACTTCGTAGGTAGCAACTTCACTGTTAGGGACACCATCGACTTCGACCGAAGTGGTACCGAGTGCCAGTAGCTGAGTAGAGCCAACTGGGTAGGCAACTCCATCGACTGTGAAGGTCTTTAGAGTTGCATCGCTTGAAAGATCAACTGGGATATTCACCGTGTAACTTAGCTGTTCAGCGTTTGCATCTCCAGGAGTAACCGTGATGCTAATCGAGTTATCTCCAGTTACCAATCCATTCACTGTCCAGGTGTTCGCCGCTGCTGCTTTAGTAACAGTTGCTTCTCCACCATCAAATTCAAGCTTGGTTCCTAGACCGTCGCCTACTGCCAGCGCCACTGTGGGGTCAACAAATAGAGTGGCTGATTTAGTACCGTTAGCCAGAGGAGCAGCTAGACCACCTTCATTGCTCGCATTGAAAGTAATGTTGGCATTGTTAACCTTGACAGCCTTTAGGGTTGCATCGGCTCCACCGACGTAAACCTTCAGAACGTAGGTCTTAGCAAATGCCTCTCCAGCCTGAGGAAGCACCTTGATAGAGAGGTTGTTTACACCTTTCTCAACACTGAAACTTCTGGCAACACCTGGCAATACAGTCTTGGTGTTCACAAAGACATCTGATGTGTAATCTGCAGCCTGGACAGACACACTAATCGTTGTAGTGCTCAACGGTAAGTTGAAGAAACCATTGGAATTAAGCAATTCGAGATCAACACTTTCGTTGTTGATTGTCAATCCCGCCTCTTCATCGATGTCAGCGTTTTCGCTCAATGGAAGTACAGTCAAAGTGATTGTGTAATCAGTGCTGTCACCGTTAGCGGCTGTAACCGTGATTATCAGGTCTTGATCGCCAACAATCAGCGGAGTCACTTTACCATCGCCTACGATGCTAAACGAAGCTGTAGGATCGGTAGTTTCAACTTTTACATTCACCGACTTAGTTCCATTTGGTAGGTTTAGCTGAGCCCCATCTTCAACGTCTGCACCGTTAATCTTTAGCATGGACAGACTCGAATCGTCAGAAAGCTCAGGAATGGCTACACTAACTCGATATTCCTCTTGTGTCTGACCATCCTCCGCGGTAACAGTTACTAAGACTTCGTTACTTCCCGGGGATAGATTATCGAATCCCTCAACTGTGAAGGTAGCTCTTGGATCAGCTGTAACAACCTTTACTACAACTTCTCTAGTGCCGTAAGGAACTTCGATAGTAGCCCCATCTGAAGCTTCTTGGCCGGCAACAGTTAGAGATTCTAACCCTGCATCACTACTCAAGGTGACCTCCGTCACCGTTACCTGGATTTCGAAATCTTCTGTAGTAGTCCCATCGGCCGCTGTAACTGTAACGGTGACGGTGTTTTCACCAGGGTTTAGACCCACGTTACCTTCCACCAGGTAAGTGGCGTATGGATCAGTAGTAACAACAGTAACTGGAACAGCTCTGGTTCCAGCCGGCACTGTAATAGATCCGCCAGTCGCGTCCTCATCTCCCACGTTGATACTTTCAACTGTTGTGACGGTGCTAGGTGCAACATTGAAGATCAAGCGGTAGGTGCGAACTGACTCGTCCTGAGCCGTAACGTTGATACGAACCAGGTTACGTCCAGTATTTAGAGCATCCGCTCCGATGATTTCAACTGTTGAGAGCGCTGAAGTTGGCGTAGCGGTAATCTCTACCGACTCGGTACCAAACTCAAGATCGAAAGAGTCTCCATCGGCAACTTCACTGCCGTCATACTCAAACACAGCCAAACTGGTGTCATCGTCTTTTAGGACACGAAGTGTCACGTTATAGGTAGTCGTGCTTCCGTTTTCAGCCGTGACAACAACTACTAGGTTGTTATCGCCAACAGCCAAGTTTGAGCTTCCGGTAACCTCGACAGATGCAGTAGCGTCTGCTGGAATTGCAGTCACTGCGACTGCTTCAGTTCCAGCAGGAACCAGGACAGTGCTTCCATCGACTACTCTGGCACCAGAAACCTTGAAGACAACAAGGCTGCTGATGTTTGAAGGTACCTGAACGATTAGTTTCACAGTGTAGGTTGCCGTAGCACCAGATAGCGCTGTCACAGTCACATTCAAGTTGTTCTCACCAGCATTTAGTCCAGTTGCTCCGGTTACTTGAACAGAAGAAGCAGGATCAGCTGGATTAGCGACCACGGTAACCGCTTGGGTTCCTGGTTCTAGGTATACACGGCCACCGTTACGAACCGCCTGACCGTTTACGCTAAAGGTCTCTAACGATACGTTGCTAGATAGCGCAGGAACTAAGACCTTGAAAGTGTAAGCGCGGGTGGTCAGGCCATCTTCAGCGGTGATTGTCACGCTAACGGTGTTCATACCGGTGCTTAGATTACGAGCTCCAGAAACAACGCTGGTTGCACCTGCATCGTTAGTAACAACCTCAACGGTCACAGCGGCGGTCAGTGGTGCTACTTCAACCACATCGCCTGGGTTAATTGTTGAACCATTTACCTTCAAGGATCCCAACGTTGCATCAGTCGAGAAACCAGGGGCCTTATCAGTCACATAAACGTTTACGGTGTAGGTCTGAGTTGTGATTCCATCGGAGCCAGTAACCTCAACTACTACATCGTTATCAAAAGTGACCAGTGGATCTGGGAAGTTGATATCTACTGTTGCATTAGCATCAGTTGGAACAGCAACAACAGTCACCGCGGTGGTGCCAGCTGGAACAATGATCACATCGCCATCTTCGACGTCGCTACCTTCAATGGTGAATGTTGCCAGCGAGGTGTCAATACCGTTCGCGTTGGCAGCAGTCAAACCATGAAATGGCAGTAATGCTAGAAGTAGCGCGGTGAATACCGTTAGCAACTTTTTGGTTGTCATTTTCATCGTTCCCTTATTACTCTGTGGGTTCCTCATTATGCCTTCACCCTCACCGTGTAAGTGGCGGTCGTGCCATCTGCGGCAGTAACCTTCACTGTTACGAAGTTGATTCCAGGCTTGATGTCACGTCCGGTGATTTCTACCGAAGCGCCATCGAAGCTAGCCTGTGCGTTGACACGAAGCTTCGTAGTTCCTGCTGGAACAGAAAGCCTGGTCTTGTTCAAGACGTTGAAACCTTCAATGGTGAATACCTTCAGGGTCACAACGTTGGACAGCGCAGGAACAACCAGTGTCACTGTGTAGTTAGCGGTTGTTCCATCAGCAGCACGAACCGTGATAGTAGCAGTGTTGTTACCGGCAACCAGGTTCTTAGTACCTGAGTAGCTGATCGTAGCTGCAGCATCCTCTGCAACAGCAACCACTTCTGCTGACTTAGCGCCAGGGACCAAGGTTACGCTGCCACCGGCTAGAACTGTTCCACCGTTGACTTTGATAGAGCTTAGGTTCTTGTTAGCTGATAGCTGAAGCACAACAACCTTCACGGTGTAGTCACGAGTGGTCTTACCGTCGGCAGCCTTTACGCTAACGGTTACAGTGTTATCGCCGACTACAAGGTTGGTGTTACCAGTTACCTTGATTGAAGCGGCATCATCTTCTGCAGTAGGAATTACTGAAACATTTCTAGTTCCAGCTACCACAGTCACCGTAGGATCTTCAGCTGTCAGGCTGATGTTGGTTCCAGCAACAATCAAGCTCTTTAGTTTGGCATTTCCTTCCAAACCACCGAGTCTGAAGATTACGGTGTATTCGCCAACATCTCCGCTTTGAGCAGTAACAGTAATGGTGATTACGTTATCGCCCTTGACCAAATCGGTGTTTCCAGCTACTTCAATGGTTGCATTCTCGTCAACCGCCGTAACCTCAACTTCAACTTCAGTCAATTCAAGATCAGTAGAGAGAATTACATCACCGTCTAGAGCGGATACTCCGTTCACCAAGATTTCACTCACGCGAGTTTCTGTTGAAATTACGACGTACAGAGATACGGTATAGACCTGAACAGTTTCGCCATCTGCAGCGGTAACCGTTACAACCAGTTGGTTCTCACCTGGCTGCAATGAATCCGCTCCAGAAATGTCAACCTGGGCATCTGCGTTGGTAGCAACAACCTCAACTTCTACATCGGTTGTGTATGCAGGCAGTTCAACATCTGATCCGTCTTCAACGTCTTCGCCATTTACTTTGAATGTGGCTAGCGATGTGTCATCACTTAGCAGAACAAACAGAGTAACCACGTATTCAGCTTCAGTACCATCGGCAGCGGTCACAGTAACAGTCAAGGTGTTCTCACCAGGCTGTAAGTCTGTTCCACCGTCGATTTGGTAGGTGGCGGCTTCATCGTTGGTCACAACAACTACTTCAACTTCAGTAGTGCCAAGTGGTAGCTCGACATAGTCACCGCTGTCAACCGGACTTCCGTTGACTGTGAATTCAGCCAGGCTGGTGTCGTTGCTTGGAACAACTACTGTGAATGTATAGGTAGCAGTTGCCACACCATCGGCAGCAGTAACAATAACTGTAACTAGGTTGGCACCTAATTCAAGATTGTCGCCGCCAATAACCTCGTAACTAGCATCTGGGTCTGTAGTTTCTGCAGTTACCTCAACTGATGTCGTTAGAGCAGGAACCTGGATTGATCCTCCATCTTCAACATCTTCGCCATCAACCTGGAACGAAACAACGGTGACATCATTACCAAGGGCTACGACCAAAGTGACTTTGTAATCTACAACCGTTACTTTGTCAGCTGCGGTAACAGTCACTGTAACCGTGTTTTCTCCCGGTCCATTAATCTGGAATACCGCTAGAGAAGCGTCACTGTTGAAAGCAACATTCAAAGTAACTGTGTATGTCGCAGTCGTTTCACCATCAGCAGCAGTAACAGTAACAGTCAAGGTGTTCTCACCAGAGACCAGCTCAGTGCCACCTTCGATTTCAACTGTCGCATCAGGGTGGTTAGCCAAAGCAACCACAGCTACTTCGCTCACACCGTAGTCAAGGTCAATCACGTCGCCATTTGCCACAGTTTCACCATTTACAGTGAAGATCGCCAAGCCGGCATCATTGCTGATTACCACAACAGTGACCGTGTAGGTGGCTGTAGTTACTCCGTCTTCAGCGGTTACGATAACCGAAACTGTGTTGTTTCCAATTACCAGTTGATCTCCACCAACAACCTCGTAACTTGCATTCGCATCAGTAGTTTCAACAACAACCTCAACAGAAGTCAGCGATGCGGAAACATTGATTGATCCACCGGATTCAACATCTTCACCGTTGATCTGGAATGCACTCAAAGTAACATCATTACCAAGGGCTACGACCAAAGTGACTTTGTAATCTACAACCGTTACTTTGTCAGCTGCGGTAACAGTCACTGTAACCGTGTTTTCTCCCGGT
>RHAS01000037.1 GCA_010028615.1 Actinomycetota bacterium | reverse complement strand
CCCCCGCCAGCATTGGCCCACTCAAACATATTTATATCGTTCCTACCATCGCCGATAGTAATCACCCGATCACCTGGAATCCCCAGTGCTTTTCTGCGCTGCTCAAGAGCGGAGGACTTGGTGACTCCCATCGGGGCAATATCAAGCCAAGCGGTGTAACCGATTGCATAGGAAACCGAGTGCAGTCCAACCTGTTCAACTATTTCCAGAAAATCATTCACATCTTGCTCGGGGGATAAAACCACTACGCGGCTAACCTCGCCCTGCATCAGCTCTTCAAGCGGAGTCTCGATGTTTTTGCTACCAAGTGCATAGGTAGGGAACTGCTTGTGAAAGCGGTAGGTGCCATCGATGTCCTCTACCGCAAAATGTGCTTCGGGTAGTTTTTCAATCAATTTGGTTAGCACCGGCTTCGGGTCAAAACCGATTACTTCTCTAACGTGATAACCAACGGGATTAGATAGATCTATCTCTACCGTGACAGCACCATTAGAGCAAACCACATGACCTGATGTAATGCCTAGTTCTTGAACCACCGGAATAGTATTTGCCGCTGCACGTCCTGTGGCAACAACAACATGGTGACCAAGATCAACAACTCTTTGAACTTCCTTGATTACCTCAGGGGCTAGAAAACCATCATCGTGAACTAGAGTTCCATCGACATCGATGGCAATTAACCAAGGCTCACTCATGCTCAGCCTTTTTGCTCAATGACTTCAATACCACCGAGGTATGGTCTAAGCGCAGCTGGAACTCGAATTGATCCATCCGCCTGTTGGTGATTTTCCAAAATTGCAACTAGCCATCTAGTGGTTGCTAGTGTTCCGTTTAGAGTTGCCGCAGTTGCAGTCTTACCATCTTCTTTGCGATAACGAATGTTTAGTCTTCTAGCTTGGAATGAGGTGCAGTTCGAGGTGGAGGTTAACTCTCGATAAGTTTCCTGGGCTGGTACCCAAGCCTCGATGTCATACTTCCTTGCTGCCGAAGAACCAAGATCACCGGCTGCAATATCAATTACTCGATATGGAAGTTCGCAGGCTTTTAGCATCTGCTCTTGCCAAGCCAACAGCCTTTCGTGTTCCGCTTCTGCGTCTTCTGGTGCCACGTAACTAAACATCTCTAGCTTGTTAAATTGGTGCACCCGCAAAATGCCACGGGTATCTTTACCGTGGCTTCCTGCCTCGCGGCGATAACAGGTTGACCAACCGGCGTAACGGAGTGGACCGGTTGATAAGTCAATGATTTCGTCGCTGTGATAACCAGCCAAAGCAACTTCGCTGGTACCGGTCAAATAAAGTTCATCGGCCGGCAAATAATAAATCTCATCAGAGTGAGCGCCTAAAAATCCAGTACCGGCCATCACTTCTGGTTTTACCAAAGTCGGTGTAATCAGCGCGGTGAAACCTGCTCGAGATGCTTGATCTAAAGCCATGTTCATCAGGGCTAGCTCTAATCTGGCTCCCCAACCTTTTAGAAAATAAAACCGTGAACCAGAGATTTTTGCTCCGCGCTCGATGTCAATCAGATCTAGTGACTCACCAAGAGCCACGTGATCCTGCGCCTTAAAACTAAACTGCGGTTTCACGCCCTCTTCACGAATAACAACAAAATCGTCTTCTCCGCCTACCGGGACAGAAGGAATAACAACATTCTCTATTTGCCAAAGTATTTTTTGTAATTCTTCTTCTTTGCTATTGGCATTAGCCTCAGCAGTTTTTACCTGGCCAGCTAATTCTTGGCTAGCGGCAATCAACGCTGGCTTGTCTTCTTTGGCTGCTTGGGCAACCAGCTTTGATTTACTGTTTTGCTCAGCACGCAGATTTTCAAAATCTACTAAAGCCTTACGCCAGGCAACATCGGCTGCTACGGCCTGATCAACCAGAGCTTCACTGGCACCGCGTGCACGTTGCGAAGCCTTAATGGCTTCGGGGTTTTCACGCAGCAGATTCGGGTCAATCATGTTTCTAGGTTACCTTTAGCGTCCCTTACGTAGCTGCTTTAGCCAGCTTTCGGCGTCGACAAACTCTTTATTTGAATTATTTCCCCGATGTTGGCTCTTGCCGCGATCTGCTCTTGGGTAAGAACCGAGAAAGACCACCTTCGGGCTAAACCGATGCAGCCCCATAAGAGCTTCGGCTAGCGCTTGGTCTTCGATGTGACCCTGAGCATCAATGTTGAACCGATAGCGACCAAGTTGATCTCCTAATGGTCTTGATTCAATTCGGCTGAGGTTCACTCCACGAGCCGCAAACTGCTCAAGCATCTCTAATAGCCCACCTGGTCGATCATCAGGAAGCTCGACAATAACTGATGTTTTATCTCTACCGGTTCTCGGAGCTGGTGCGTCAGCTAAACCAATTTCAATAAATCTAGTTTGAGCATTTTTGTTATCGCCGATGTTTTTTGCCAAAACAGTTAGCTTGTAGTGACTTGTGATGCTCTTTGCTGCAATTGCAGCCTGAGCTGTGCTTTCACCCTCTAGAAGAGCAACTGCCGCAGCAGCAGTTGAAGTTGCTGGAATGTGTGAATGCTTGGCTAAGTTATCGGCCAGCCAACCGCGACACTGGGCATAGGCGGTTGGGTGAGTTGAAATGATTTTCACATCGCTTAGTTTTGTTCCAGGCTTGGCGACAAGATTAAAAGTCACTGGGACTAGATACTCACCAAAGATGCGGATATTAGATGTATTAGCTAATGCATCGAGAGTTGCACTAACTCCACCTTCGATGGAGTTTTCCGCTTGGCATTTTTTGCCTCTTTGACTTGATCCAGGGCAAGCTCGGTGAAGGTACCTACCGGACCCAAAAAGGCGTAGGTTAGCGAGCTGTTTTTACTTTTTGCCATAGATAAAGGTTAATGCAGTTATGGGTAGTTAGGTGCCGATGGTAGACCAAAGTACTGCTCTAAGGTATTGATTCCTTTTTCTTTCATCTCTTTAGCCAAAGCTGTTCCGACAAACCTCAGATGCCAAGGTTCGTACTGATAGCCGGTAACTGCAGTTGCATATTTTGGATAGCGAATAATAAAACCCCAGCGATAGGCGTTCGCTTTCAACCAAGAACCCGCTTTAGTGCCGCCAAAGCAAACGCGTATTTGACATCCTTGATTTCTAGCAGAGACATCGATAGCTAGACCTGTTTGATGTTCGGAATATCCAGCTCTGGCAGCCAGCGCTTCGCCAGCAGCTAGACCAAGACGAGCGACTTGGCGATCATGGACCGTCTTTTGAGTGCTATAGGAACGGTATGCGCTTTGAATTACAAGTCTTCCCTTGCCAGATGAATACATAGCCTTGGCTAATCTTTCAGCTGCGCTGGCAACATCCTTACGCATCGAATGCTGATAAGGGTTGGCATTTAGTGGCCCAAAGCCAGGCACGACCAAGTCTGCTGGCTTGTATTTGATTGGATTTAGCGGGCGAGTTTTATTGACTACTACCCAGATTGATGCTGGATCATCAATGCTGTGAGTGCCTAAATCTAGGGCTTTAGCGGGTGTAGGGTTATCTACCGAGGGAAACATTCCGAACCCGAGAAGACCAAATCCCACCACGAGCAGTGCTCTAATGAAGTGTCTTTTGGCCATTCACTAAGTCTAACTTTCGGTAACAGTAGAAAAGAGAACGCCTTGGCGCGTGCAGATAGAAAAGCAGCAGCAGCAGAATCAGCTAAAACCGGCATCATGACCCACAGGCAAATCATGTTTGTGCTGTTTGGTCTGATGGCAGGTATGTTCCTCTCCGCTTTGGATCAAAGCGTAGTGGGAACCGCAATGCGAACAATTGCAGATGACCTAAATGGTCTATCTGCGCAAGCCTGGGTTACCACTGCTTATTTGATTACATCAACCATTGCAACACCAATTTACGGCAAGCTCGGTGACATTTTTGGTAGAAGATACCTCTTTATTATTGCCATCTCAATTTTTATTCTCGGATCAGTTATCTGCGGTTTTGCAACATCTATGTATGAGCTGGCCGCCTTTAGAGCAATCCAAGGTATCGGTGCTGGAGGTTTATTTGCACTCGCACTAACTATTCTTGCCGACATTGTTCCACCTCGAGAGAGAGCAAGATACCAAGGAATGTTTCTTGCAGTATTTGGAACATCCTCTGTTCTTGGTCCGCTAATCGGTGGACTACTTGCCGGTATGGATAGCTTTATCGGTATCACCGGTTGGCGCTGGATCTTCTTGATGAATCTACCGATAGGACTCATTGCATTAGCACTAGTGGTTTCCTTCCTGCATGTTCCACACCAGGAAAGCAAATCAAAGCGCATTGACTGGTGGGGAGTTGTCACCATCATCATCGGTGTAGTTCCACTGTTGGTTGTAGCGGAACAAGGTAGAGAGTGGGGCTGGGGTTCATGGAACTCTATTGCCGCTTATGTAATTGGTGGTTTTGGTATTGCAGCGTTTATTTGGGTTGAAAAACAAATGGGACCAGATGCAATTTTGCCTTTGCATTTGTTTAAGTCTTCAACTTTCTCGCTGACCACACTACTGGGTGTAATCATCGGTATTGGAATGTTCGGTGGAATGATTTCACTACCGCTAGTGCTACAAATTGTTTACGGTGCCTCGCCGACTGAAGCTGGTTACCTGATGATTCCGATGGTAATCGGAATGATGAGTGCTTCGATTATCAGCGGAAGAATCACCAGCAATACCGGCAAATACAAAATCTTCATGATCTGCGGAACAGCTTGTATGGCGGTTGCATACATTTACCTGTCTACATTGAACTACCAATGGCAAATCTGGCAGGTCTCAATCGGTATGGTGCTGATGGGACTTGGCTTAGGTCAGATGATGCAGACACTAACGATTGCTTCACAGAACGCAGTTGAAGCTAAAGACATCGGTGTTGCTACTAGCTCCTCTACCTTCTTTAGGCAGATGGGTGGAACACTAGGTGTTGCTGTATTCCTCTCTATCTTGTTTAACACCCTTGCCGATAAAGGCGAAGAGATGGCAAAAGCAATCAAGGCAGCCATCATGGCAAACCCTGCTCTCCTTGCCGATCCAAGAAATGCCGCCTTTACCCAGAACCAAGACCTAGGCTCAATGATCCAATACGACTCTTCTTTCTTGAAAACCGCTAGCCCAGAGCTAGCCAACCCAATCAAAGACGCTTTTGCTCAATCAGCAAATAGCGTGTTTATTTCTGCCAGTGTGGTTGTTATTGGACCGTCAAACCTGATCTGGGTAATGCCAGCGTAGGAAGGAAATAATGAAACGCCTAATCGCCATCTGTCTAGCTGTTCTTGCATTGAGCTCATGCAGCCCACAAATACAAACCGTAACTGTTGTAGCGCATGATTCTTTCGCAATCAGTGATGAACTAATTGCTGAATTTGAAAAGGATTCTGGATACAAACTAAGTTTGGTTAGAGCGGGTGATGTCGGCGCGATGACATCTAAATTAGTGCTCACCAAAGATTCACCAATAGCAGATGTTGTCTATGGGATAGATAACACGTTCTCGCCTGTGGCAACGAAAAGCAAAATCATCGATGGTGACCTCAAAGCAATCGACTACGCAGATGTCTGTTTCAATGTTGATCTAAATTACTTCAAAGAAAATAACCTTGCTATTCCAGCTCATTGGAAAGAACTAACTGAACCGAAATACAAAAACTTAACAGTTGTTTCCAATCCAAATACCTCTTCACCAGGACTTGCTTTTCTTGCAGCTACATACGCCTACCTAAACAACCCGCAAGACATACCAGAACCAGTTTGGTGGTGGCTAGCTCTTCGCGATAACGGTGTGAAGGTTGCTGCAAGTTGGGAAGACGCTTACTACACAGACTTTTCTGGATCATCAGGTAAGGGTAAATATCCAATAGTTCTCTCCTATTCCTCTTCACCTGCTTACGAAGTTGATGAACAAGGAAAACCCAAAACTCAAGCACTACTAAAAGATTGCTTTAGACAAACCGAATATGCAGGTGTGTTAGCTAATGCCAAGAACCCTGACGCAGCTAATGCATTTATCGCATTCATGCTTGGCAAGAGCTTTCAGAGTGCATTACCTGAAAGCATGTATGTCTATCCGATCGACAAGAGTGTCAAGCTTCCAGAAGCATGGGAGAAAAATGCCAAGCCGGCAAACTCGATTGTTGGTGACAAGCTAGATATCAGCGCCAACCGTGAAAAATGGTTAGCTGATTTCAATTGGGTCTTTGAAGTTGCCCCGTAGTTCAAAACTTCTCTGGGTTATCCCCTTTGTATTTATGGGGCTAGCCTTCTACTTTCCGCTGCTGTCAGTGTTGCAGTTGGGATTTGGCGAGCACCTTGGTTCTGGAGATTCAAGCAATATAAGTGTCTGGCAGGTACTCTGGTTCACCTTTTGGCAGGCGGCACTTTCCACACTGCTGTCACTACTTGTCGGGATACCCGCCGCATACATCTTTTATAGGAGATCTTTTTATGGGGCAAACCTACTTAGGTCGGTAATCACTGTGCCTTTTATGCTGCCAAGCCTGGTAGTAGCAATGGCGGTAATTGAATTTGCCAGACCCTTCGGAGGCTTTGACCCGGTTGTTGCAATTATCTTTGCCAATGTATTTGCCAATTTTGCGGTGGTAGTTAGAACTGTTGGAGCACAGTGGCAAAACATCGCCGATGAAACTGAGGAAGAGGCAGAACTTGGCGGAGCGGGAAGGCTAAGAACGGCATTCACAGTTATTTTGCCCCAGCTGGCCACCTCGATCAGATCATCTTCTGCCATCATCATGCTCTACTGCGCAAGCACCTACGGGATCGTGCTCTCACTAGGTGGCGGACAAATAAATACCCTAGAAACCGCTTTGAGCATAGCCGTTTTACAGCGTCTAGACTTCCAGCACGGTGCAGCACTGGCACTACTTCAAGTCATCTTCAGTTTGGTGGCCTTTACTGCAAGCCGATGGGGAGGAGCTAACCCGCTTAGCTTTGAACCAAAATCCGGTCAATCAAAGAAGCTCGATAAGAGAGACCTTCCAACATTCCTATTTACTATGTTGCTAACTTTTGGAATTGTTGTAATTCCAATCTGTTTAGTTTTAGTTAACGCATTCAGAGACAAGACCGGAGCTCTGAGTTTAGAAAACTTCTATCTACTCGATACCAGAGGCTATCGCGATCTCCTAAATATCACTTTCGCTGAAGCGGCGTTTAACTCAATTAGAAATCTCCTTGTCGCTACTCTGCTTGCCATGATTATTGGCGGGATAGTAAGTTATCTTCTTGCAGAACGGGCCAGAGCACGCAGTAACAAGAAAACAGATTTTGTTGGGCTTAGCTTAGATGCAACATTCCTTTTACCAATCG
>RHAS01000036.1 GCA_010028615.1 Actinomycetota bacterium | reverse complement strand
GCAGAGAGCTGATTGGCGTGGATTCTGGGTTGCAGGTCATTTGCAATACCTGCTTGAAGAATGACTTTTGCCTGATCGTAATCAAATGCACCAATCTCGCAGAAGACATCAATCCACTTGGAATACGGAGCACAGCTTTCTAACATCTCCCCGCAGACTAACTGCACATACTCATCTGTTCTCCCCGCATACTCTTCAGGTATTACATGGGCACCGAGAAAGGTTACGTCCTCTGTATGTTGAGATGCTAAACGGACTGATCTGGTTTCATCAAATACATTCAGTCCGTAACCGCTTTTAGTTTCAAAAGTTGTTATACCTGATCGATACATCTCCATAGCCAAGGTGGCGATGTTTTCATCCAATTCTTCATCACTAGCACTTCTTGTTGCGCTAACTGTATTTCTAATGCCACCGGCTGTGTAGTTTTCGCCATTCATGCGGGCAGCGAATTCTTCGGCACGGTTCCCAGCAAAGACCAGGTGAGCGTGAGAATCGACAAAGCCTGGAATTACGCTGCTACCTTCAAGCGATACCTTTTGATCTGCATCTGGTGCTTCTTTAGCGCTTCCTAGCCAACTGATGTGTCCGTTCTCAATAATTAGAGCCGCATCTTTTAGTTCACCAAGTAAGCCCAATTCCAGGCCTTGATCATTAGTGACCAGCGAAGAAATATCGGTATAAAGAACTGAAGTCATTACTCGGTATCTAACATCGGCACGTGCACATGCTTTTGCCTTGCTACCGTGACCGCTTCTGGGTAACCTGCGTCAACGTGACGAATCACTCCCATTCCTGGATCATTGGTTAGCACGCGCTGTAATTTCTGAGCTGCCAGCTCGGTACCATCGGCGACACTGACTTGACCTGCGTGAATGCTTCGACCAATACCAACACCACCACCGTGATGAATCGATACCCAAGAGGCCCCCGAGGCGATATTCACCATGGCATTTAGTAAAGGCCAGTCGGCAATTGCGTCCGAGCCATCAATCATGCCTTCTGATTCGCGGTAGGGCGATGCAACCGAGCCGCAGTCAAGGTGATCGCGGCCGATGACTATAGGTGCGCTCAGTTCACCGCTGGCGACCAGTTCATTGAATTTTGCCCCAGCTTTATCGCGCTCTCCATAACCTAGCCAGCAAATTCTGGCTGGTAATCCTTGGAATTGGACCCGCTCTTGAGCCATCTTGATCCATCGTCTCAGGTGATCATTTTCTGGAAAGAGTTCCAAAATTGCCTGATCGGTGCGATGAATATCTTTCTTATCTCCAGAAAGAGCTACCCAGCGAAATGGCCCCTTACCTTCGCAGAAAAGCGGACGAATATATGCAGGGATAAAACCTGGGAACTTGAAGGCATCCTTGAAGCCACCTTTTCTAGCTTCATCGCGAATTGAATTGCCGTAGTCAAAAACGATTGTCCCCTTGTTCATGAAGCCAACCATTGCCTCAACGTGAAGAGCCATCGACTCCTCAGCTCGCTTGGTGTAATCGGCGGGATTATTTCTAGCCATCTCTGCACTGTCAGCTAAATCAACGCCAATAGGTAGATAGGCAAGTGGGTCATGTGCCGAGGTTTGATCGGTGACAATGTCGATTGCAACATCTCTAAGTAACAGCTCAGGTAAAACCTCCGCCATGTTACCGACTAGACCTATCGAGACGGCTTTGCGCTCTTTTTTATACTTCAAAGACTTTTCAATCGCATCATCGAGATTATCGGCTAGCTCATCTAGGTAGCGATCGTGCAATCTGCGACGAATTCTGCTTTCATCGACATCAACGATTAAACAGGTGCCCTCATTCATGGTGACTGCTAGCGGTTGCGCTCCACCCATACCACCGCAACCAGCGGTAACGGTTAGCGTTCCGGCAAGAGTTCCGTTGAAATGTTTTTTCGCCACCGCAGCAAAAGTTTCGTAGGTTCCCTGCAGGATTCCTTGAGTCCCGATGTAGATCCAGCTACCAGCTGTCATCTGCCCATACATGGTAAGGCCTAGCTGTTCTAATCGACGAAATTCTGGCCAGTTAGCCCAGTCGCCGACCAGGTTTGAATTTGCAATTAGAACTCTTGGAGCCCACTCGTGAGTTTGAAAAACTCCTACTGGTTTACCCGATTGCACTAGAAGAGTTTCATCGCCTTTTAGCTGGTTTAGGGTTTTGACAATCGCATCAAATGAAGGCCAGTTTCTGGCCGCTTTCCCGGTACCGCCGTAGACGATGAGATTCTCGGGATACTCGGCTACCGCTGGATCTAGGTTGTTGTGCAGCATTCGAACGGCTGCCTCTTGGGGCCAGCCCAGTGCGCTAAGAGTGGAACCGGTGGCCGCGTGCAGCGGGCTATGACCTACATTGCTCATAGGTCAATCACACCCTAGAAATGCCATTGGCGCAAACTGGCACGCTCTGCCAAACTGAATTCATGCATCTCGAAGATGAGCTTTGGCCAAGAGCGGCTAATTGGCTTCAAGCCGGCACGGATAATTGCGATATCGCGCTATTTGGCGTCCCTGCTCAACTCACCAGCATCTCCCCCAGCCAGGCCGGTCAAACCCCGCAGGCGATTAGGGCAGCCCTTACCCGTTACAGCCTGCAGTCAGCAAATGGTGACCTAGGCAAGCTAAAGATCCTAGATTTTGGCGATGTGGCGGAACCAGATAGCCCAGAAGGCGAATTCAGGACTAAAGAATTAACCGAAAATGCGGTCAAACACTCTCGCTTGGCTATTGCCCTCGGTGGCGATAACTCAATTACTTATGCTGTAGCAAGCGGTGCTCTAAAGCAGTCCGATGCCCTGATTACCTTGGACGCTCACCACGACATCCGCACTGGAATTTCCAACGGCTCTCCGGTTCGAAGATTGATTGAAGAATTTGGGTTATCCGGTAAAAACATTATCCAGATTGGCATCAACGATTTTTCTAATTCTCCGGAGTATGCAAGAAAAGCTAAAGAGTACGGCATCACGGTAATTAGTCGAGATGAAATTTCCAAGCTTGGAGTTGAATTGGCTGTTGCTAAAGCGCTCGGTGCAGTAACGGCGGATCGAATTCACATCGATTTTGATGTTGATGTTTGCGATAGAAGTTTTGTCCCAGCAACTCCAGCCAGCGCACCGGGTGGAATCAGCGCTTACGAATTACGTTTATTTGCCAGACTCCTCTGTCAAGATCAGCGCGTACGTTCGATAGACATCACTGAAATTGACAGCAGCCAAGATACCGCGGATCAGCGCACAGTTCGACTAGGAGCGCTATTGGTTTTGGAAGCCGCAGCTGGGGTTCTAGCGCGCTAAATACCGGCAGCTATTCCGTCCACTCTGACATCGCTACCCCAGCACATAGTTCCATTTTCTTTTAGTTCTAGTAATTGAACTGAAGAACCGTGTCCGTAATCTGGCAGCACTAAAACATCGTGCCCTTTTGCTTTTAGTGCATTGATTACTTCTTCGCCGAATCTTGCTTCCACTTGCAAAGTGCCAGCACCGGTTTCAACAGCAGATTGGTCACCATTTAGATGTTGCCATCTCGGTGCTTCACAACTTTGTTGAACATTAAGATTTAAATCAATCAACTGGGTAATCAACTGGAAATTAGTTTGCACCTGAATATTTGCCCCAGGTGTTCCGCCTACGAAACGTAACGAGCCATCAGGGTTTGTTACAGTCCAGGCATTTAGGGTGTGTGCTGGTCGCTTACCCGGTTCAATAAGGTTTGGAGAATTTGGATCTAAATCAAAGCCGGTAGCACGATTGTTTAGAAGTATGCCGGTTCCTGGTGGCACAAAAGCCCCACCAAAACCGTGGAATACGCTTTGGATCCAAGACACTGCATTGCCTTCACTATCGGCCACGATGAAGTAGGTGGTGTCTGATCCTTCGGACACTTCAGCACCAGGCCCATTCCAAGCGCTCGACATGTTTATTTGAGCTCTTCTAGCGCGGATGTGTTCATCGCTTAGTATCCGATCGACATCGACCGGGATGAATTCAGGGTCAGCCAGAATTTCGTTTCTATCAAGAAAAGCTAGTTTCTTCGCTTCCACCATCAAGTGAATGCGTTCAGCTTCACTAAGACCCGCTAAATCATCCGCTTCAACTAGGAGTAATTCTTCTAGCAAAATCATGCCTTGAGTTGGTGGTGGCTGCCCGTGCACTCGATAGCCACGGTAATCAACTGTCAGCGGAGCTTCAACCCTGGTTTGATGTTTAGCCAGATCTTCGTGGTTAAACCAACCATCGGTTCCAGAAACAATCAGATCGGCTAATTCACCTAAATAGAATGCGTCTCGGCCACCCTTGGCGATCAGCCGCAAGGTATTAGCTAGGTCTTTTTGAATAACCACATCGCCGATACCGAGATTGCTATCAATACCCATCGAGGCAAAAAAATCATTTCCTGGAAAAAGTTTCTTGAAATTCGCAATACGCATAACAAAATCTCTAGTGGCGGCAAAACCTTCTTCGGCGTATCTAATTGCTGGAGAGAGAATTACCTCCATCGGTAATTTGCCATAGCGTTCATGAGTTGCAAACCAAGCTGAAACAGTCCCCGGCACAGTTCCAGATCTTGGACCGTGGTGATCTATTTTTGTATCAAAAGCTGAAGGTATCGCTGAGTGTGAAGCTTCCCCGCTTCCATTAAAGGCTAGGTTCTCTTTTGTAGCAGCGTGATGAGTAATCATGAATGCATCGCCGCCTAATTGTGATGCACCTGGTTCAATAACGGAGATTGTCGCTGAAAGGGCAATGCCGGCATCGATGAACGAACCACCCTGATTTAGTATTTCCAAAGCCGCTGCCACCGCAATCGGCTGGCTAGCTGCGGCTCCGCCGCGACGGGAATAAACAATGGGGCGATGAGTTTGCATCTTTTACCTATCTATAGTTGGGTCCGAATGCCTCACGCAGAGTGACTGAGCGCATGCCACGCTTATTAATTAACTCAACCACACGTAATAGCTCGTTAGGACCCTTGGGAACATTTGCGTGATCAATGACTATCCGCCTGTTTACCACCCATTTATGGGCTAGTTCGAGAGTGCTTTTCTGCGAACGGTTATAGCCATCGCCTAGGGTCCCGTACCACATCACCGGTACCGTATAGCCCAATTCGGCGGCTAATTTGATTAGGTGCTTGGTCCAGTATCCGTAGGTGGGTCGAAAGTATGGCCTGGCATCGTAGCCATAAGTCTCAAGCAGAAACTCGTGGCACTGCTGTAACTGGTTCCTGACGATGGCATCAGCTGCGGTGGACAAATCTCGATGACTAAGAGTGTGATTGCCAAGTTGAATTTTCCCTTGAGCTAGCAGATCGCTTATCTGCGATTTGTTTTTGCGCCAACTCGGATAACAACTAGTTACAAATAAAGTAAGGTGCTGATTATATTTCTCGGCTAAATCAAGATAACTTTTGACTGCGGTATTACTTACCCCGTCATCAATGGTCCAGGCGAAGCGCTTGGTTTTAGACTCAGGTAACTGGTAGATAGGGCTGGTTCTGGCTTGGGCTTCTTGACCGGGCAGGACTATGGCCGCGCTAGCTGCTAGTAAGAAGCTCTTACGATCCAGTTCCATACCTTAACAATAGGCACTTGAACCAGTCATACTTATCTAATGAAAAGTAAAAAGATACTAGTTATTGGCGCATCTGGCGCTTTAGGTTCGGTATTTGTCAAGGAGCTTGCGGCTAGAGGCGCATCAGTTTTAGCGGCTGCTAGAAATACTGACAAAATTCCGGCTGAGGCAGACCTTAGGCTCAAGCTAGATCTCGAGGACTCGGCCAGCATCGATTTATTGGCCAACTATCTGATTTCGCAAAACATAATGCTTGATGGAATTATTCAAGCTGCTGGTGTGGTTGGTTTTGGTAAAGCCGAGGAAACACCGGCAAATCTAGCGGCAAGACTAATGCAGATAAATCACCAGGGTCCTGCCGAACTAATCAGCAAGTTGCTACATGCACTGAACGATGAGGCTTTTATCGTCGGGATCAATGGAATTGTCTCGGAGAAGATCTTCCCAGGTATGAGTGCATACACGGCAAGTAAGTTTGCGAATGCAGCTTTCCTAAGCAGTCTGGCGATGGAATTGAGAAGAAAGAAAGTTTTAGTTCTTGATGCAAAACCTGGTCACACCGAAACTGGCCTTGCATCGAGAGCTATCTTCGGCCAGGCTCCAGCTTTCCCGCAAGGCATGACTGCTGAACATGTTGTGAAAACCATCCTTGAAGCAGTTCGAGACGGTAAGGCTAGCCTTAGTAGTTCAGACTTTTAATTCCCAGCAAACAAGCAGACTTACCCGAGAGTTTTTCCAGCGTTGTCGTAATAGATTTGCAATTGAAAAGAGGTAAAAAATGTCTCTCAATCTATCAACAATCGCCAGTGTAATAATCGGCGCAACCGCAATAACAGGATCAGCTCTTGCTGTGAATGTAAGTTCAGCCCCGCAGGAGAGCAGCACAACAAATACTGTTATGCAGCCCCAGCAAACACTCGCACCTATCGACAACACAGTGCCAAGTGTTCCAGGAGACATTCTTCCGATTAGCCCAACCCCAACCCCGTCCGAGTTGCCAACCGTTCCTCCACCTACCTATAACGGTGATGATGAAGAGGATGACGACGATGAAAATTACGAAGACGAAGATGGCGATGACCATGAAGACTACGATGACGAGTACGGGGACTACGAAGACGAATCGGATGATTAATTAGCTGGATTCAGCAAATCTTCCATCTTTTGAATTTCTGAATTTTGTGTCGCTATGATGCTTTGCAAAAGTTCAACCACGTTTTGATTACTAGAATCTAAGAAATCCTTAGCCATAACTACAGCACCTTCATGGTGCTTGATCATGGATTCCAAGAAATACTTATCAAATTCTGCCCCGGTTAAGGATTTGAGTTTGGCAAGCTCTTGGTCAGTGAGCATGCCCTGCATGTCCATGTGCATAGAGTGATCGCCGACAGCTTGCTTGGCTTGTTCCAGCCAGCCGGTCATCAGTGCAATTTCAGGGGCTTGTTCGGCCAATATTTTCTCGGCAAGTTCCTTTACTTGTGGGTCACTTGCCCGGGTTTTGGCCCACTCAGCCATTTGTATTGCCTGCTCGTGATGGGGAATCATCATTTGAGCAAACATTAGATCGTTCATAGAGAACTCTGTCAATTTAGGTAACAAGCCACCGTGCTGCGAATGGTCGGCTTCAACAACAGTAATTAGGCCGCATCCAGCAAGCAGGAAAGGTGCAATCAACAATGCAATAATTTTGCGAATCAAGATTTCTCCAGGTAAATCCTGGTGGGGCAATCACCCCACCAGATGATCAATTAGCAGTTACAGCTCTTGCCTTCGGTCTTGGCACTGCAGTTGCAGTTGTCGCCGCAGTTGCATTCCTTATCTTCTGACATAGTCACACCTCCTACTTGCTCTGTCGGTTCTG
>RHAS01000035.1 GCA_010028615.1 Actinomycetota bacterium | reverse complement strand
TTGCCAATCAGGTTATTGCAGCAGGTGAATTAGGTGGCCGTAAGGACGGCGAATACGAAGAGCGAGTTAGCAATATCGTTTTTATGGGTATGGGTGAACCGCTTGCAAATTACAACCGACTTATGCAGGCGGTCCGCACCATGGTATCTCCCGATGCTTTAGCTATGTCGGCGAGGAACATCACAGTATCAACTGTTGGACTGGTCCCAGCAATAAATAAGCTAGCCGAAGAAGAACTACCGCTAACTTTTGCACTGTCACTGCATGCACCTGATGATCAACTTCGCGATGAATTGATTCCAGTGAACACACGTTGGAAAGTCGATGAAGCCCTTGATGCTGCCAGAAATTATTTTGACGTTACCGGTCGAAGAGTTTCTATCGAGTATGCGTTGATTAGAGATATGAACGATCACAAATGGCGCGCGGAATTATTAGCAGAGAAGTTAAATGCGCGCGGTAAAGGTTGGGTTCACATAAATCCAATTCCACTAAATCCAACTCCAGGATCGGTTTGGACAGCATCAACTCCAGAAGCAACAGATATTTTTATTAGCACGCTAGAAAAAGCCGGCATCCCAACAACGTTACGTGATACTCGCGGGCGAGAGATAGATGGCGCATGTGGTCAATTGGCGGCAACTGAATGAACACTCCCGATCTTTTACCCGATGGCACCAAAGTCTATTGGGGTGAATTGCCTGCTCGAACTAGATTGAGTAAAACATTAGAAATCTTGGGAGAGACACTACTAACCTTCGGTGTAATCATCGGGCTCTTTGTTGGATACAAAGCAATCTTGCAAGATAACCAAGTTGGTGAAGTGCAAACTGTATTGGCTAAAGTTTACGAAGCTGAGCCAAGTAAATTTGTTGCTATTGCTGACGTTGATGAACTAGCTGACATTTTTGCGCAGATGTATGTTCCAAGATTTGGTGAGAACTGGACCAGATTGGTAGCTGAAGGAACTAGGTGGCATCCGGTACTAAACGAAATTGGCGTTGGGCACTATCGCAATACCCAGATGCCCGGCGAAGTCGGAAACTTTGCAGTTGCTGGTCACCGCGGTGGCTTTGGTGGAGCGTTCAAGCAAATTCATGAATTACGCGATGGCGATCGGGTTTATCTAAAGACTAAGGACATGTGGTTTGTCTATAAATACATGCAAACCAAGATCGTTGAACCCACTTCAACTGGGGTATTGAATAGCCTTCCAGAAGGTTTGGAAGGAGCTTCTATTGGAGGCCGCTACATGACCCTAACTTCCTGCACACCTATATTTGTAAACACCCAGCGCATTATTGTTTGGCTTGAGCTGGAATACCAGAGTGTGATGACCCCGCCCGAGATGGCAAGTCACGGAGGTAACTGATGTATTCATGGCTCTGGCGTAAATTACCTGGCCCTTGGCCAGTAAAGCTTCTGGTGACGCTAATGCTCGTCTCAGGATTCTTAGCCTTCTGTTATTACATCTTCTTCCCTTGGCTAGATGCCAATGTCTTTATTGAGCAGGAAAACAACCTTCAGTAAAGCCCCCCTTGACTAAATTAGCCTTTCTGGCTAGATTAGTTGCATGGAAAAACTTCCTTTGGAATTCGGTCTAGATACCTTCGGGGACATGGCCAATGATGATCAGGGCCATCCACTCTCGGCTGGACAAACTATTCGTAATGTCATCGAGCAGATCAAATTAGCCGATGAACTTGGCGTGAATCACTTCAATGTCGGTGAACACCACCGAGCTGACTTTGCAGTCACTGCGCCAGATACCGTTTTGGCAGGGGCGGCCACGGTAACCAAGCAAATAACCCTTGGCACAGGTGTCACTGTGCTATCTAGCGAAGATCCGGTTCGCGTCTATCAGCGATTTGCCACTATTGCTGCCTTAGCTCCAGGTCGGGTTGAAATTACTGCTGGTAGAGGCTCATTTATTGAAAGCTTCCCGCTATTTGGCTTTGATTTAGCCGATTATGAAAAGCTCTTTGAAGAAAAGCTTGACCTATTAGTTGCTCTATTAAAAGAGGAAGCAGTCACCTGGCAGGGTGAAACCAGAGCAGCACTAAATAACCAGCAGGTTTATCCCAAAACCGAGCACGGGATTGGGCTTCGGGTAGGAGTTGGCGGTTCACCGCATTCGGTTATCCGAGCAGCCAAGCACGGTGCAGCCTTAGCCTTGGCTATTATCGGTGGACATTCATCAAGGTTTGCCCCGTTCACCGGTTTGTATCGGGAATCACTAAAGCGCTTTGATAAGCCGCAGTTGCCAATCGGTATTCACTCGCCGGGGCATATTGCCGAGACAGACGAGCAGGCTATTGCTGAGATGTGGCCAAACTATCAGGCATCATTTGGCAGGATCGGCCAAGAACGTGGCTGGGCTCCGATGACTTACCAGCACTATGCCAACGAAGTGGCTAATGGTTCACTCTATGTTGGTTCACCAGAGACAGTAGCTAAGAAGATTGTCGAAACAATCCAGGCAACTGGAGCCAACCGATTTGATTTGAAGTATTCAACCGGGCCTCAGCCCCAGTCGCAGCTAATGCGTTCAATTGAGCTGTATGCGACCAAGGTGATCCCTTTGGTCAAGGCCGAACTAGGCGCTGAACTAGCAATTACCTATTAAAAGCCGATTGGGGCCGCCCTTTCGAGCGACCCCAATCAGTTTTGATGCTTAGTGACCTTCTTGTGATGCGAAAGCCTTGTCGTCTTCAGCAGACTTGATTCTTGCGACTGTGAAGATGATTAGACCGAACAAACACTTAGCCAAGATGTCAGCAATGCTGTAACCGATTTCGCGGTAGACAACTTCCATTCCGGTTGGAACAGAGGTGCTGTTCATCGAGAGGATGAAGGTGATTGGGTAGACACCCCATGTTGCAATAAGTAGCAAACGGAGGCCTAGGAATAGCTGACGGACACGCTCAGACTGCTTGTCGAGGCTCTTTGACAACTCGATCCATAGAACATACATGATGTATAGGAACGGAATTGTTGAAAGTAGACCCCACATGCTGTTGCTGATGTTCCACAGGTTGCTCTTGATGTCGCCTGGGTAACCCAAGATGATCATCAAAGCAGCAGCAGGAACTAGACGCTTTAGCAATGATGACTGAACATCTCTTGCTAGACCTAGAACTGCAACTAGCTCAACCAAAAGTAGTGGAACTGTCAGGAACCAGTCAACGTAGCGGTAACCAACGTTGTAGTGCAGGAATGCTTCACCAGCTGAAGCGGCACCCTCGTGGCCATAAGCGGCGTTGAATGAGTCGAACATTCTGAAGTAGTGGTAAGCAGCGATAGAAGTTACAGTTGCTGAAACCATAACTGCTAGGCGGTACCTTGGTAGAACGCGATCTCTTGCAAACCACAAGAAGATCGATGTAAACAGCATGCTCGCAATACCTAGCGAAAGCATGTTGTATACGGCACTAAATTCAACGTTCGTTAGAACGTTAGATAGTACATTTTCCATTTATGAAATTGCCTTTCCATTTAGTTGGTCGGGCAACCAGTGATAGTGCCCGACTTTGGGACTGCCTGTTCAGATTACTCCTAGAAAAGGGTCAGGTTGCGAACAAATAACGTTTTTTAAAGTGAATTTTTTAGTCCGTTTTCGAGCCAAAAATGGCCCCAATTTCCAGTAAAAACCCTGAATTTATAGGCTTTTTAGCTAGCTAACTGGTATTTTCTGGTAGCCGCGAAGAACAAAAGTTTCTCGCCTAGTCGGCTTTGCGGCCAGTTCAATCGCAGGAAAACGCTCCATAAGTAATGGCAGAGAAATCTGCATTTCAAGCCTGGCAAGTGGAGCCCCTAGGCAGAAGTGGATGCCCGCTCCGAAGCCAATCTGGTTGTTGGGATCCCTGGTCAAATCCATCTGGTCAGCAGATTCGAAGACGTCCTCATCCCGGTTCGCTGAACCCAACAGGGCAGCAATCTTCTGACCCTGCTTGATTTCGACCCCACCGATGATGGTGTCCGCGGTAGCGGTTCGTTCAAATAGCTGCAGTGGGGCATCGAAGCGTAAAAACTCTTCTACGGCAGTCTCCGCAACCTCTCTTGGCCTTGACCGAAGTAATTCCATCTGATTGTTCTCGAAGGCCGAGACCATGCCGTTACCAAAACCATTAACACTGGCTTCGTGACCTGCGTTCAAAAGCAAAATACAGGTGGCGATCAGTTCTCTAGCATTTAGTTTTTCGCCGGCTTCTTCGACAACCACCAATTCGGATATCAGATCTGAACCTGGATTGACTTTTCGTTCCAGCATTAGACCACGAACATACTCGGAAAACTCTGAAGAGGCAGTTCTAGCTTCTAGTTTTGCCTGCTCGCTTGGATTAACTTCATACATCTTTACTATCGATTGTGACCAAGGCCTTAGCAGATGTTCGTCTTCATCTGGAAAGCCGAGCAGGCTGGCAATCACTTTGACCGGAAGAGGCTCAGCGTAGTCAGCGATTAGATCAAAGCTTCTATTGCTTTGCAATTTCTCTTCGGCCCGATCTAATAGCGCTGAGGCTATCCGCTCAATCTCAGGTCTTAGATTCTCGATTCTGGATCTGGAGAATGCTTTACCAACCAGGGAGCGTAATCTGGTGTGTTTCGGCGGCTCAGAATCCAAGATGCTATCGGCATGCAGCCAGTTGAAATCTTCCCAAAGCTCTTCTGGTTCTCGTGCTTTGAATATTCGTCCCAAAGTTTTGGTTCGAAGAACCTGATTGGCATGCTCATGTTTGGCAGCAAGGAACATTTCCAGCCCCTCATGCCAAATCGGTGCCGGTTCCTGCCGTAAAAGCTTTAGTTCTGGATAGGGGTCACTAACAAATTGTGGGTTTGAAAAATCAATCATTACTGGCGGCGATAACTTCTCGCCAGCGCCTGCTGAAGTGGGGTGAGCACTAAAGCTAGCACCACGAAGAAAGCCGAAATAGTTGCAATCCACTGAACAACGGTTGGCAGACCGCTGGCAGGATCAATAAACCAGTATGGCCACCAGCCGGTAATAGATCCACGAATCAGCGAGAATGCCAGCCAGCTCAATGGGTAGATAAGTACCCAGAACGCTTGTTTTAGCTTCAACTTGAAAGCGGTATTGGTAATTAGCCACTCTAAGAAGATGATGATTGGCATATAGGTATGCATAATCAGGTTCGGGACAACTGGCCAATCGTAGCCGGCATCTAGCGGATTTGGCTTTTCATTAGCAAGCAGCAGGTTATAGATAACGCCAACGATGATCATTGAGGCGGCCATGGTAAGCCTTGCAATAGTCAGCCATTTACCTTCTGACTTGTTGCGCAATACTCCAAGCCCTGCCACCAAGAGCACAATTCCGCTGAGAATGCAGGAAGTTATGGTGAAGTAGGAGAAATATTCGGCAGGACGAAATACGTTGTGTGAAAGTCGATCGCTGATTTGCCAATAGACCGCATATAGAAGTGTCACGGCCATGGCTATACGCACGAGACCGATAAGTAAATTCCTTTTCTGGACCATTCGGTTAGCCTAACCAGTTAGCAATAGTGGATAAAGATTGAAACCGTCGCCGATGCGAAAGTGTTATAGATTTTCCACATGCTCAGAGTTCTAGTTACCGGTTTTGAACCATTCAATAACGCCAAGCTCAATCCAAGTGAATCCTTGGTTACCAAGTTGCATCATGACGATGTTCCAGGAGCAGAAATTATAACGAAAGTGTTACCGGTGGTTTATTCAAAATCCGCCGAGCAACTTTTGGCACTCATCCAAGAACACCAACCAGATCTAGTTCTCTGTTTCGGTCAAGCCGAAGGCAGAAAAGAGATATCAATAGAACGATTTGCAGTCAACTTAGATGATGCAGGTATTGCCGATAACGCTGGCGCTAAAAGAGTCGATCAGAAAATTCAACAGGATGGGCCAGCTGCTTTTCTAAGCACGCTACCGGTCAAGGAATTAGTTCTAGCGCTAAAAGAGAAAAACATTCCAGCTGCGCAATCGCTTAGCGCAGGAAGCTTTGTCTGTAATCACATTTTTTATGAAATGCAACATGCTCTGGCCGGAACTTCAGTTAAAAGTGGTTTTATTCATGTTCCACTGATGACAGAGCAGCAGGAAGATTTCCCTGGATTATTTACTATGCCGATAGATCAAATGTTGCTTGCGGCTAGAACAATTATTGCGAGGCTGGTCGCCTCTTCAAATTAGGTAGCAGCGCCCAGATAATTGCCGCCGCGTCAATAAACTCTTGAACTAACGCTGACTGACTTGGATTTAGTAAACCGAAAGCGGCAAAGCTCATGGCAATCAGTGCAAGCCCCATACCGATACCGCTTGCTTGGAGCGCGCGACGTTTGGAAAGTTTTGACACTTCAATTGCATCGACAAGTCTTCTGATTGAATCTTCAACAATTACAACTTTTGCAGCTTGGCTTGCCGCTGTATTTCCTCTAGCCCCCATGGCAACCCCGACATCGGCAGTTGCTAGAGCCGGAGCATCATTGATGCCATCACCAACTACCACCACCGAACCTTTATTCGCATCAAGTTCGGTTTTTAGTATTTCTAGTTTTTGAGTCGGTGAGCACTCAGCAAAGAACTCTTTAATACCAAGTTCACCTGCGATACCTCGAACAGTTTCCATGCGATCACCGGAAACCAGCAGCACTCGCTTTACCCCGAGCTTTCCTAAAGCAGCAACTGTCTCCAGCGATTCTTTTCTAAGTGGATCATCTAGCCCGAGAACAGCTACAGAAACATCATCGACCCGAATCTCTACCAGCAGTGGTTTCTGGAAATTTACCCATTCAGGTAAAGGCAGCTTTGGCTGCCCGATGCTTACCTTGCGGCCATCAATTACTCCGCTAAGCCCATGGCCTGGCTCTTCCTTAACATTTGTCGGGCGAGTCAGTGACAAACCTTTAGCTTTGGCTAAACCAACTACAGCTTTGGCTACTATGTTCGAACTTTCTTGATCTAGTGATGCTCCCAGCCGAAGCGCCGTGTCGGCATTAGTTCCAGGAGCGAAAGCTTCAGCGGTAATTCTTGGCCCGCCCTCGGTTAACGTTCCTGTTTTATCCAGTAGTACTACTTCAGCACTAGCTAAGCGCTCAATCGATTCACCAGATTTGATAATCACACCCCGCTGAGCGGCACGAGATATTCCACTTACCAGCGCTACTGGAACCGCCAAGATAAGAGGGCAGGGAGTGGCTGCGACGATGACTGCAACTGCCTGACGAATATCTCCACTTATTAGATATGTAATAAGTGCAATGCTCAAGGCAAGCGGGACGAATCTAGCTGCCCAGACATTAGCTAAGCGAACTCCCTGTGAGGCCTGACTCTTTGCATTAGCTACTAGTCGAATGAGATTGGTATAGGTAGAGTTTTCGCTGGTTGAAGTGGTTTTAATAATTACCGACTCAGCGACATTTAGTACGCCACTTTCAACTTTTGTGCCAGCACTTTTCCAGACCGGTAGAGATTCACCAGTAAGCGCAGACTCATCAAACAGCGAATCAGTTTCAACCAGGCCGTCAAAGGGCACAACTTCATTAGATCGAACTAAAACTCTAGAACCGACCGGAACAGTTTTGATGTCGACATCT
>RHAS01000034.1 GCA_010028615.1 Actinomycetota bacterium | reverse complement strand
TTTGGCTGAAGAGATTGCCAAAACCAAATCAGCTGGAACCTTAGCCTCGAGCATCGTCTCCTGCTCAGCGCTAAGCAAAGTTGCCTCCCACTACGGGTTGAAATACGAAACTACGCTTACCGGGTTTAAGTGGATTAGCAAGGTGGAGGGTTTGGTCTTTGGCTACGAAGAAGCGCTTGGCTATTGCATCGACCCCGAGCATGTTGCCGATAAAGACGGCATTAGTTCAGCCCTTCTAGTAGTGAAGATAGCCGCACGAGAGCTAGCAAATGGCAGAACACTTCTGGATTTACTGGAAGAGCTAGGCGGTCGATACGGACACTTTGCCACCGGTCAAATTTCAATGCGCTTTGACGAGGTCAGCAAAATAGCAGTTCTCATCAAAGCCCTCAGGGATAACCCACCAACGACACTTGTCGAGCAAGAAGTCAGTTTCACTGATCTAAGCCTTGGTTCAAGCCAGCTCCCACCAACCGATGGGCTAAGGCTAGATTTAGCCGATGGCTCTAGGGTTATTATTCGCCCGAGCGGAACTGAACCTAAATTGAAGTGCTATCTGCAAGTTGTTGGAAACGATTCCTCAGCCGCAAAAGAAAAGTTAGCGCTACTAACTAAGGACGTTACTGAGCTTTTGTCTAATCTCAGTTAGATCAAAGACGTGCTCAATTGGCACGATGATGCCGGGCATATGCTCAAGCTGAAAGACAAGTTCTGGGGTGGTCAAGATAATGTCCGCTTCAGCGCCTTCGCGCTTGGCCTTAGCCATGTCGGCAGCCTGGACTTCAGCGTGAACTCCAAGTAGTTCAAGAACCTTCTCGGTGTTCATTTTTAGTAGCACTGAGGTGCCAATACCCATGCCACAAACAGCAATTATCTTCACTTAGCGAGCCTAGCCAAGTAGTCTGCGAACTTCGCTCTCATTATCAGACTGTAATAACATGTTTACTTTTGTTTCATCCAGTAATAATTCACTTAATCCAGCCATTAGATCGATATGCCCATCGTGATCGATAGCCGCTAAACCAAAAACTATCCGCACCGGATCAAATCGCTCTGAACCAAATTCAACTGAGCTTTCTAGAACCACCAGCGATAATCCAGTACTAAGCACCTCGCTAGATGGTCTGGCGTGCGCTAATGCGATGCCGGGAGCGATCACCATGTATGGGCCAAGTTCTTCAAAGGCTGAAATCATGGCCCTGGTGTATTCACTAGTGCTTCGTCCGCTTAGTTCTAAACCATTGCCGGCTAAGGTGATCGCCTCAGACCAAGTAGAAGCGCTAACGGCTAATTGGATTGCGTTTTGCCCAAGTGCATCATTGAGAGCAGACATTACTACTGGATGATCTCTCATGGTGGGGTTTTCGATTCCTGGAATGGCACCGGTTTGTAGGTTTGATGAAGGCGAAAGCTCAAGCGCAATTCCCCGCTCCAGCACCCAGGTAGCTACCTCGCCAAAACCGTATTTATTGTCATCGTTTTCATCGACGAAGACATCCTCGATAATCCTTACCCCATGCCCTAGCCTTAGTGTCCGGCCATCCACGATGGCAGCTCTGATCGAGTCTCTGCCAGCGGCTTCCCCTGCGTGCAAGGTGACCGGCATCAATTGTTCATTTAGCCAGGCAAAGGCACCGGCGTGACGAGTCGGGCTAAAGCCATCTTCCGGTCCCGCGTAATCAAAACCCACCACACCCTTATTTCTGTGTCTGACAGTGAGCTCCGCTATTTCTTGAGCCTTGTCATTTTGCCGCATAGCGGTAATTAGCTGACCGGTGGCAAGGTAACCACCCTCGGCGCGAACTTCTTTTCTAGCTTTGGCAAGCCCTGCTTCAACAGCTTCAACAGCTTGATCTAGGCTCAAGCCATTTCGCAGATGCTGCTCCGGTGCCCAGCGAATCTCACCGTAAATTACACCATCTTTAGCTAGGTCCAAAGCAAACTCATAGGCGACCCGCGCAAGGTTCTCTTCTGACTGCATTACCGCGATGGTGTGTTCGAAAGTTTCTAAATAACGAACCAGCGAACCTGAATCACAGGAATCTAAAAACCACTGATTTAGATCTTTAGCGTTATCAGCTGGTAACTTGTGGCCGATGGCATCGGATATTTCAACAATTGTCTCGGGACGAAGGCCTCCGTCAAGATGATCGTGAAGGGAGATTTTTGGTATTGCCCGATAATCAGTCATTTTAGTTTTCCTAGTTAGCTTTGAATACGATCAAGAATCAGCGCTGGCTGATCCGTGCTTTCAGCACCAATCTCAATGCCACCTGCTAAAGCTTCAATAGCTCTGGCGAAACGGTTTTCTTCATCGGTGAAAAGAGTTAGTAGCGGTTCACCTTTAGTTACCTTTTCACCACGTTTGGCGTGCAAAATTACTCCAGCACCAAATTGCACTGGATCTTCCTTTCTTGCTCGCCCTGCACCCAAGCGCCAAGATGCAGTGCCAACTGCCAGTGCGTCGAGTTTGTTTAGGTAACCAGAGTCTGTGGCATAAACAACCTGTTGATGCCTAGCCTTAGGTAGCTCTGCCTTGGCATCGCCTCCTTGAGCTGAAACCATCTGCACCCACTTGTCCATGGCGCGTCCATCACTAAGAGCCGGGGCAACATCGACATCAACTTTGCCAGAAAGCCTAAGCATCTCGGTAGCGAGGGCAACTGTAATTTCAACTAGATCTTTAGATCCGCCACCGGCTAGCACTTCAACTGCCTCTTCTACCTCTAGTGAATTACCGACCTTACGACCGAGCGGAGTTGACATGTCGGTGAGCAGTGCGCTGGTCTTCACGCCGGCATCAGCACCTAGCTGGGTAAGCACCTGGGCAAGCTCCCTTGCTCTATCTAGGCTCTTCATGAAAGCCCCTGAGCCGACCTTGACATCGAGAACCAGGCTTGCAGTTCCCTCAGCAATCTTTTTGCTCATGATCGAGCTGGCAATAAGCGGTATCGCCTCAACTGTCCCCGTCACATCTCTTAGTGCATAAAGTTTCTTATCGGCTGGAGCCAAACCGCTTCCTGCTGCGCAAACTACGGCCCCGACATTTTGTAATTGCTCTAGCATTTGCTGGTTGGTCAAATTAGCCTGCCAACCAGGAATAGATTCCATCTTGTCCAAGGTTCCGCCGGTGTGACATCGCCGACATCTGTTCATCGGCAACAGCACCTGAAGTGTAGTTATGCACTAGCCAGTCGATTTGCTCGGTGCTAAGTTCTTCTCTTTCGCGCTTGGCGATAATTAGTTCAACTGCGGAAAATTCTTTAGCCATGACTAGCCGCGCTTATCCGAACCGAAGCCATCGGCCAAATCTCTTGGTCCAAAAGCATCCGGTAATACTTGCTCGATGGTTTTGATACCGCTAACCGTCTGCAGTTGCATACCCGCTGCGGAGAACTCAAATAGCAGTTGCCGACAGCGACCGCAAGGCATCAAAATATTTTCTGCACCATCGACACAGTAAAAAGCAACCAGCTTGCCGCCACCGGTCATGTTGAGATTACTCACCAGACCGCATTCAGCGCATAAACCAATACCGTAGCTGGCATTTTCAACGTTGCAACCAGAGACAATCCGACCATCATCAACTAGCGCTGCTGCGCCAACCGGAAAGTGACTATACGGCGCATAGGCATTTTTCATAGCTGCAATGGCAGCTGCCTTTAGTTCATCCCAATTGATCTGCATTGCTATCCCTTCACATAGGGTTGACCGGAAGCCGCCGGCGCTCGAACCTTGCCAGCGAATCCCGCAACCGCAATCAGTGTTACCAGGTAAGGCACCATGGTGATGAAGTCAACTGGAATACCTGGTGATACCTGGTTGGCCCAGACTCTCAAGATGATGGTAAAGCCAAAGAGCAAAGCACCTAGACTGACGTAGATTGGCTGCCAACGGCCAAGGATAACTACCGCTAGGGCGATAAAGCCCTGACCACCAGACATCTCGCGGCCAAACGAACCTACGTTACCGATAGTTAGCGCGGCTCCACCTAGACCGGCAACCATACCGCCTAGCGTTACCCACCAGAATCTCGTTCTTGCCACATTGATACCAACGGTGTCGGCAGCAAGCGGGTGCTCTCCAACCGCCCTGGCGCGAAGGCCGAGCTTAGTTCTAAAGAGTACAAACCAAAGAATCGGAACCAGCAGGAACATCAGATACACAGTTATGCGGTTATCAAAAAGTGTTTGTCCAATGATTGGGATATCGGACAGTAGTGGAATCGGAATTTTCTCGAAGGTGCCGGGGAAATTCAAATTAGCGCGGTCCTTGTCAACCCAAGCCGAGTAGAGGAAATTGGTGATACCGATAACCAAAACATTTAGTAATACACCGATGATGATCTGATCAACAAGATACTTAATCGCTAACGATGCAAGCACCATGCTTAGAAGTGCTGCAGCGACCATCGCAGAAATCATGCCAACGTAGAGGTTGCCGGTAATCGTTCCAACTACAGATGAAACAAATGCTCCGGTAAGTAGTTGGCCTTCGATGGCAATGTTCACAACACCAACACGCTCAGACATAATTCCAGCCATTCCACCAAGAATTAGCGGGATGGCAAGAACAAGAGTGTTGCTCAAAATAAATATCATCTGAACACCTTGCAGCGCACCGGTGGCTAACCAGCCGAGTAGTGCCATGATCGCAAAAAAGCCATATACACAGGTCAGCCAAATCGGTGTTAGCTTACCCATGCGATTGAATACTGCAGATAAAACCGAAAGCAGAATCAGCAAAACCCCAATCACTGTGCAGAAAAGCATAGAGTTTACAGTCCATGCTGGAAGTTGGATAACCTCGTTCTTCTCGCTCCAAACAAATCGAACATCGCCTGGTTTTCCGAAAATTCCAAAGGTTAGTAAGACCACAAGTGAAATTACTGCCATCACTATGGTGGCTTTCAGGCTGGGTTTGATTTCAGCCTGGGAGAACATTCCTGGAGTGACCTCAAGCTTTGACATTATTTGCTCACCTTCTCAGCTTTTTGCATCGCTTCGATCATCTTCGGACCTGGCTTGGGTAGCCGATAAATAGCCCGAATAATTGGCGGAGCAGCAATAAACAAAACAATCAGCGCTTTCACAACGCCAAGCACTTCAGGAGAAACACCGGCAACCTGCATCGAGGATGCCCCAGCCTTGAATGCTCCAAAGAGTAAGCCGGCCATTACTACCCCACCGGCTCTAGAGCCACCAAGTAGTGCGACGGTGATTGCATCAAAGCCAATGCCGGCTTCGATGCTGGTGGTAAGCCCTCCAGTTATGCTAAGCCCCTGGTTGGCAGCAGCCAGCCCCGAGAAGGCAGCCGAGATGGCAAGTGCCCAGATAAAGGTGTTCTCAACTTTTATTCCAGCCGCTCTAGCCGCCGTCGGATTGTGGCCGACCATGCGGAATCTAAATCCAAAAGTTGATCGCTCCATCAACCACCAGTAAGCAAAGACTGAAAGTGCGGCGATTATCAAACCGTAGTGCAGATTAAAACTTGGGCCAAGTAGAGCTCCCAGCATTGCAGTATCCGCTGGGCGGTCAGATTTCGGAGTTCCGCCACCGCCTGCTTCCAAAAGCAAATTAGGTTCACGAAGGAAGAAGGTAAATAGCGCGGTCGCCACATAGTTCATCATGATGGTGACGATAACCTCGTGAGCTCCAAATCTCGATTTGAGGATTCCAACAATGATGCCCCAAACTGCCGCAGCTAAAACCGCTGCCAACACGGCTACCAGCATGTGAAGGATCTGAGGAAGTTCCATTCTGGTTGATACAAATGTTGCACCGGCAAGACCGACCATGATTTGACCGGTGGCACCGATGTTAAATAAGCCAACTCTGAAGGTGAGGGCAACGCCGAGACCGGCCATAATTAGCGGCGCAGCGAATCTAAGAGTCTCGGTCAGCGGTCTAATGCCTGCAATGAAATTATCGGCATTGAAGTTATAGATCGAACCATAAAATAATGCGCCGTAGCCGTCCTGAATGCTCCACCAAACTGCAGAGAATGCGTAGTTGGGGTCCGCTCCAAAATTCGACCAAGAATCAACTACATCCTCGGAAAAGACAATCATGAAAATTCCACCGATGATAAATCCAAGCAGAATTGATAACCCAATTCTTACCGGGTCACCGGCCATAATTTCTCGAAGCACCGAATTTGCTTTTGAATCTGCTACCGGCAGTTCTTTTACCTTTTTACTCATGCCGCAATACCTGCCATCATCTTGCCAAGCTTCTCCCTGGATGTCTTTGCATCAACAATTCCAACGATCTTGCCCCGATACATAACCGCAATGCGGTCAGCCAGAGCCAAAACCTCATCTAATTCAGTCGAAATAATCAAAACTGCCTTACCCGCATCGCGAGCCGCAATCATCTGCTCGTGGATGAACTCAATCGATCCGACATCCACTCCTCTGGTCGGCTGCGAGGCAACTAGGACCTTTAGATCCCGGCCTAATTCCCTAGCTACCACTACCTTCTGCTGATTACCGCCAGATAGCTGCTTGGCCAGTGTTTCAGCGGACTGGGTTCGGATATCAAAGCGCTTGATCAGATCATTGGCAATTTCGTTGCGCTTGGCAAAGTCAATCTGAACACCTTTGGCAAATGGTGCGGTGAAGGAGCCATCGAGCATTAGATTTTCTGCGATGGAGAACTCAGAAACCAAACCATCTTTCTTGCGATCTTCTGGAATGTAACCGAGACCGGCCTCAAGGACCTGTCTAACTGTGCTCTTAGTTACATCATTACCAGAAACTGAAATAGATCCAGAGTGAACTTTACGTATTCCTAGAATCGCCTCGGCTAGTTCGGTTTGGCCATTACCCTGCACACCGGCAATAGCAAGAACTTCACCATCGTGCACTTCAAAACTGACGCCATTGACCATCTGATGATTTCTATCGTCAAGAACAGTCAGATCCTTGATTACCAAGCTTGCCTTGCCCAGTTTCGCTGCTTTATGTTTCACATCCATGTCAACTTCACGGCCAACCATAAGTGAGGCAAGTTCACTGGCCGATGCTTTTGGTGAAGGAGAGGCAACAACCTTGCCCTGACGAATAACAGTGATTCGATCAGCCACCTGCTGCACCTCACGGAGCTTGTGGGTAATAAAAATAATTGAGGTTCCAGATTTTGCTAAGCCTCGCATAATTTCCATCAACTCATCGGTTTCCTGAGGAGTTAGAACCGCGGTTGGCTCATCAAGCACCAGTGCTTTAGCATCGCGAGCAAGCGCTTTGATGATTTCAACGCGCTGCTGCGATCCGACCGGCAAATCCCGAATAAGTGCATCTGGATCAATGTCAAAACCAAATCGGTCAGAGATTTCTTTTACCAATTTTCTAGCTGCATTGACATCAAGGGCACCGAGTTTGCTGGTTGGTTCGTGACCTAGTACAACATTCTCAGCGACAGTAAAAACTGGGATCAACATAAAGTGTTGGTGCACCATACCGATACCGGCAGCCATGGCATCGCCAGGTCCAGAGAATTTGACCGGCTTATTATCAATTAGGATTTCGCCGGCATCTGGTTGCAACAGTCCATAGAGAACATTCATCAAAGTGGATTTACCAGCACCGTTTTCACCAAGCAGGCTGTGGATTTCACCAGCTTCTAGAGTCAGGCTGATGTTGTCATTGGCCACTAAAGTTCCAAAGCGTTTAGTGATGTTGCGTAGCTCTAATTTCATGGCTAGCCCCGGCTCCTTTGCACTTCGCTTCTAATAATCTAGCCGACTTAG
>RHAS01000033.1 GCA_010028615.1 Actinomycetota bacterium | reverse complement strand
TGGCTTGTCTGGAATTTGGGCGTTAGGCGTCTGATTATCCGGGCTAGTACAACCCGAAAGCGCAAAACCGCTGAAGGCTAACATCAGGAGAATTAGAAACTTGCGCATATTGCTAGGTTACTAGGCAAATTAGAATTCGCTGGCGACCAATTCAGCAATTTCATAGGTATTCAAAGCTGCGCCTTTACGAAGGTTATCGCCGACAACGAACATCTCAATCGAGTTTGGGAAATCTAGCGATGCCCTCACTCGACCAACATAGGTCGGGTCCTGCCCTGCCACCAAATTCGGTGTTGGCCAAATACCTTTGGCCGGATCATCCATCAGCCTGATTGTCGGTTCTTCGGAAAGCGCTTTATGGACTTCTGCCACTGTGATTGGCTGCGCAAAGGTTGCGTGCACTGTCAGGCTGTGTCCAATCAGCACCGGGACACGAACACAGGTAACTGCAACTTTCAGATCTGATATTCCGAGAATTTTGCGGCTCTCGTTACGAACCTTCATTTCCTCGGATGAGTATCCGTCATCCTTTAGCGACCCGGCAAAAGGAATTACGTTCATGGCAATAGGTGCAGCAAACTGAGATTCAGCGACCGGTAACCCTGCCTTTTCTAGTTGCTGAGCTAAATCGTCAGAACTCTCGCCAACCATCGAACCGCTAACCGCTTCGATTTCAGCGCGCAACCGATCAATGCCGGAAACACCAGCACCGGATACCGCCTGGTAGCTAGATACCACCAACTCTTTGAGTGTCCAGCCACGATGCAATGCTCCAAGCGATGCCATCATGGTCATGGTGGTGCAGTTTGGATTAGCAATGATGCCCTTTGGCCTATTCCTAGCCTGCTCAGGGTTTACCTCCGGAACCACCAGCGGAACATCTGGATCCATTCGGAAGGCTGCAGAATTATCAACAACAATGGCTCCGCGGCTAGCAGCAATCGGTGCCCAGATTTCACTTACTTCATCTGGGACATCAAATAGCGCGATATCGATACCGTCGAATGCTTCCTCGGAGAGCGCTACCACAGTCTTTTCTTCGCCGTGCACGGGAATTTTCTTGCCAGCCGATCTCGCCGAAGCAATCAGTCTGATCTCACCCCAGATGTTTGGTCGATTATTGATGATGTCAATCATCACGGTGCCAACTGCACCGGTAGCACCGACTAGAGCGAGGTTAAGTTTTTTCACTAGCGGCCAGTTCCCGCGTAAATTGTGGCAACCGAATCACCGTCAAGGTCAAAGGCCTTGTGAACTGCTCTTGCAGCATCGTCTACCTGATCTAGGCCTGTGATCACCGAGATTCTAATTTCAGAAGTTGAAATCATTTCGACGTTGATTGAGGCTTCAGCTAGCGCGCGGAACAAAATTGCCGAGACTCCAGAGTGAGTTCTCATGCCAGCTCCGACCACGCTCAATTTTCCAATCTGGTCATCGCTTTCCAATTCACGGTAACCGAGCACGTCTCGGTTTTGCGCCAGCGCATCCAAAACCTTTTTTAGTTCGCCTTTAGGCAAGGTGAAAGTGATATCCGATACTCGGTCAGTAACATCGGAACCGGTTGGGGTGTTCTGCACAATCATGTCAATATTTGCGCCAGCTTCGGCAACTGTAGTGAAAACTGCTGCTGCCTTACCCGGCACATCCGGAATACCGATAACGGTAATCTTGGCCTGAGTTTTATCGGTAGCGATACCTGAAACTATTGACTCTTCCATTTGCTTTACTCCGTTTTCATCAGCAAGAACTATAGTTCCTGGATCATTACTAAAAGTTGAGCGCACCCTCAACTCAACATTATGCCGACGAGCAAACTCAACGGCACGAATGTGTAGGATTTTGGCACCGGCAGCTGCCAGCTCCAGCATCGATTCGACATCGATTGCTTCAAGCTTTTTAGCCGTCGGCACAACTCTAGGATCTGCGGTATAAACACCATCGACATCGCTGTAGATTTCACAAAGATCAGCCTTGAGCGCTGAGGCCAGAGCAACAGCCGTGGTATCCGATCCACCTCTACCTAAAGTGGTGATATCTCTAGAGTCACGGTTGAACCCTTGAAAACCTGCGACGATGGCGATATTTCCTGCATCTAAAGCCTCAGCAACGCGATCAGGGTTAACCTCGGCGATTCGAGCGTTACCGTGCACTTCATCGGTCATGATGCCGGCTTGGGAACCGGTGAAGGAAAGTGACTTAGCGCCTAATTCATTGATTGCCATGGCTAGCAGTGCCATTGAGATTCGCTCACCTGCGGTAAGCAGCATATCTAGTTCCCTACCTTCAGGGTTTACCGCAACCTGATTGGCTAGATCCAAAAGTTCATCGGTGGTATCTCCCATAGCCGAAACAACAACGCAAACCTGATTACCTTCAGCTTGGCAGTCGATGATGCGCCTAGCGACATGCTTGATTTTGTCGGCATCGCCTACTGACGAGCCGCCATACTTTTGGACAATGAGCGCCAACTAAATGCTCCTGGTTTGGAGGAAATGGGGGTTCTTCGACGATGAATAGTACAAGTTTAGCCCAGAACCTAGTTCCCGCTAACAATCCTTCTGCCCTCAAAGGCCCGCCCCAGCGTGATTTCATCGGCATATTCGAGATCTCCACCTACTGGAAGCCCAGAAGCTAGGCGGCTTACCGTTATACCGAGCGGAACGAGCATGCGCGTTAGATAGGTGGCCGTAGCCTCACCTTCCAGGTTAGGGTCGGTAGCAATAATGACTTCCTTGATATCCGGATTATTCAACCTAGACATCAGTTCTTTGATTTTTAAGTTCTCTGGCCCAATGCCATCTATTGGACTAATTGCGCCACCTAGCACGTGGTAGTAACCGCGAAACTCTCTGGTTTTTTCTATGGCTTGAACATCTTTGGACTCTTCAACGACACAGATTGATTCTTTACTGCGGCGCGGATCACGGCAGATATTGCACTGGTCATGCTCGGAGATGTTAAAACAAACTGTGCAGAAACGAACTCTAGCTTTAACTTCTAGAAGGATTTGAGCTAACTGCTTGGCCTGTTCATCATCAGTTTGCACTAGATAAAAAGCAATTCGTTGAGCAGATTTTGGCCCAACACCTGGTAACCGTGAAAGTGCATCGATTAGTTCTTGAACTACACCTTCATACATTTAGTTATCTCGCTCAATCGGCTCGGCACCAAGAACATCTCTAAGAGCTGCATCGCCTAGCTGGGCATCTGGATCAATTAACTTATTACGGTTTGCGTTTGGGTCAACCACGGGAGCTGACTGTTCTATTTTTACTGGCTCCTCAACTACTTCAGTTACTTTGGCAATAGGCTCGGTGACCATTTGCGGTGAAGCGGGAGTTGCAACTCTGAATTTAACTCTGATGCCTAACACTTCAAAAATTGCTCGACGAAGAATCTCACTAGGACTGTTATTTCCACCGGTACGGAATAATTCTTTGTCAGCCTCGTTAGCAAAAGCGATATCAATTACTTCACCGTCAAAAGCGACCGGCTTCTGTGCCATTACTACCTGCCAAGCCGAGCGCGACAAACTAGAAAGCTTAGTTAACACATCCGGCCAAGAGCCAAGCAAATCAACTTGACCAACTGACACGGCAACAGGCGCGGCCTCGACAACTGGAGCACTGCCCGAAACGGCCTGAGGCGCAGCAGCAACACCGATTCGTCGCTCTAATCTTTCAATTCTGGCTAGCGACCCTGTTTCACTTTGATCTTGGGCAGGAACAAGCACCTTTGCCATCATCAGTTCAAGTTGCAACTTAGGACTTGTCGCCCCGTTCATTCTGGTAAGCCCCTCAGCGATGATGTCCGCAGCATAATTTAGCTCGGCTCTGCCAAAGCGTTCTACTTGTAAGCGAAGTCGTTCTAGTTGATCTTGCGGCATATCTCTGAGCACATTCTTAGCTCCCTGACCGACCGAGCCAACGATGATTAGATCCCTAATTCTTTCTAGGAGATCTTCAACAAAACGGTGCGGGTCTTGACCACTCTGAATTACTTGGTCAACGCTGGCAAATACCTTGGCTGAATCCGCCTCCGCAAGAGCATCGACAACCTGATCCAATAAAGCCGAGTCAGTGTAACCGAGTAGCCCAACTGCACGCTCGTAGCTAATCTTGTTTCCTTCAGAACCTGCCATCAGTTGATCCAACAGTGACAAGCTGTCTCTAACCGAGCCACCACCTGATCTAACAACCAGCGAAAGAACACCTTCCTCAACGTTGACATTCTCCGAAGCACACATCTCTTGCAGATACTCAAGCATCTGCGCTGGAGGGACGAGCCGGAATGGGTAGTGGTGAGTCCTAGAACGAATTGTGGAAATAACTTTTTCTGGCTCGGTAGTAGCAAAGATGAATTTCACGTGCGCCGGTGGCTCTTCTACTACTTTTAGTAGCGCGTTAAAACCATCCTTGGTGACCATATGTGCTTCATCAAGAATAAAGATTTTGTATCGGTCACGAGAAGGTGCAAAAGCAATTCGCTCTCTGAGCTCTCTAGCGTCTTCGACTTTGTTGTGGCTGGCGGCATCAATCTCGATTACATCAAGTGAACCAGAACCATCTCTAGAAAGTTCAATACAGGATGGGCACTTACCACATGGGGTATCAGTTGGCCCTTCAGCACAGTTTAGGCAGCGGGCCAGAATTCTCGCTGAAGTAGTCTTGCCGCAACCTCGAGGGCCACTAAATAAATACGCGTGATTTACTCGATCGCTTTTCAGAGCAGCCATAAGTGGCACAGTCACCTGAGTCTGGCCAATTAGCTCAGCAAAGGACTGTGGACGGTAGCGACGGTATAAAGCAGTAGACACGAATAGAGCCTAAACCCAATCTCAGACAGATGAAGCGAGTTGTTAGAAAGACTCCCCGCACACCCGCCAGAGCCCAGTTACCCTTGCTATCTTTCGATCCTGGGGGAGTTAGCCGAGATAACGCCGCACGGGGAGTCCAAGTCAATTCTAGTTGTTTAGCAGAATGGCTACTTGCCCGATCTTTCCTCGGCCACCATGCTTCGAATACGTTCTGCTAGAACCTTGGCTTGAGATTGAGCTTCTTTCTTGCCACCTTTTTGCCAGGTCAACGCCAAATCTGCAGCCATACCTGGAGTTAGTTCTGGGTAGTTAGCTGCTTCTAAGACAGCAGTCTTTGGTCGATTCGAAACGGAAATCTCTAGTTGTATCCCGTTGGGGCCGGTTTCTAGATTCACGATCTTATCTAACTGAAACTCAGCCACCATGTTATCTCCGGTGAAAACAATACGTTTATTGGTAAAAGTGACTTGACCAATATCCAACAACGTGGACTCTTCTGGTTTTTTAGTTGAGCCACCCTTCATGCCACCGACATTTGCTCTGATTCCTTTGGAAACTTTAAAGCTAAGCCCACCGTAACCACCACCATAAGTAGAACCGCTACTTCTAAATTCCTTCAGTCCAACACCAGAGATTCGAAGAACAACTTCTTCACCTTTTTCGGTGGCAAAGATAATGTCATCTCCCCCAAAACCAGATTCAGCCATTCGATCCAGAGAATCTGCCATCTGTTCCATCTTGACTAGATAAGAACTTTGTTCTTTGCGTCTTAAGGCAAAATAACCCAAAAACATTGAAACTATGGCTACTGCCATGATTGCCCAGATCAATGGGTTCTCCTTTCCTGCTTCAAAACCAGCGATAGTAAAGGCTATGACCAGAAATATTAGACAGCCCTGGCCTGAGAAAATCTTCATCTTCTTCCTTCCACATTTACTTCAAACCTACTAACTGACCCCGACATCTAATGGGAGTAGGCTGAACTCACAGGGGGAAACCTAGAAAGTCGGGAACAATGTCGAAATTCACCAAATCAATTACTTCAGCTCTAGCCATTTTGAGCCTGAGCTTTACTGGTCTAAGCGCTGCAAAGGCAGATGAAACACCAACTCTCACTTTCGGAGAGTTTATGGCAGGTCCTGCCTATCAGGATTACGTAGCAGCAAATGTCGCAAATTCCGAATTTCTAAAGGCTCAGAGCGGATTGACCATTGAGACCTCAGCCACCATGAATCTGGCGGGAAGTATTTCATATTCGAGCACAATGAAAATTGAAACGGATATGGAAAATTCTCGAATTTCCATGACAAACGCCGGCAAAACGATGAACATAGTGATAATCGGCAACACCGCCTATTCAGATCTCGGCACCTACAGCGCTAGTTTTGCTCCGGCAAACAAAACCAAGGTTTTTAGCCGAATTGGTAAGACGGCAGGTAAATCAATAAAGATGAAGGAAATCCCAAGTGATGTTGTTTCCTTTGCACCGGCGAATCTTGTATCTGATCCAAGTGCTGTTCAAAACCAATTTATGCAATCGATGCTCGCAGACCTAGGAGTAGATTTGAAATTCACCGAGATGGTGAAAAGCGTCAACCCAAGTGATGAAACATTAACCGACTACAGGTTTAGCATTGGCATGGACTCTGCCGGAGGCTCAGTCAGGGTAGACATGATCACTACCTTTGATGCCAATTCAATGTTGGTCAAGATCGAAAGCAACATGTCAGGAGTCTCCGAGGGTATAACGATGACATTTTTGAACTTAGTTATAACCACATCGGTAACTCCAGATGTTGTGATTGAAGCTCCATCAGCATTGATCGACGAAACTACAATCATCCGCACTTCAAATCAACTAATTGCGGAAAGTAAATCAACTGCAAAAGCAGCCGCGATCACTAAAAAAGCAGCCGAGCTTGCCAAAAAGGCAAAGAAGTCGGTAAGCGCTACCTATCTGCAGGCAGCGGCTAAATCACTCAAATACACAGTCACAAAATTGAGTAATGGTGTGAAGCTGACTTCGACTGTTTCTGGAGTTAAGGGAAGCCTCTGCGTTACTGCATACAAGGGTAAAACCAGTACAAAGAACTGCTAAACCCTGACGGGCTATACTTTTATAGTTCCAAAGGAGAATTCGCCTAGTGGCCTATGGCGCGCGCTTGGAAAGCGCGTTGGGTGAAAGCCCTCGGGGGTTCGAATCCCCCATTCTCCGCGTTCTACGAAAGTAGACGTTCGCAAAGAGACAGCGAGAAAGCCCCAGAGTGATCTGGGGCTTTTGTCTCATTTAGCGATAGCGCTGTTTATCTGTTTTGCCAGAGCCTTTGCATCTTCACAGCCGAGAATAATCCTGTCCCATTTTGAATCATCGAGTTCGATTACGACGATCTGCTGGCCCCGTCGCCAGAGTGAAAGGACCTTTTGCCCGCGCTTGCGGAATGTGCCCTCAGCGACTAGTCCTGGGAATCCGGTTCCAGGACTGCGAAGACCCACCTCGCTGAAACCCAAATATCGGGAATCTTCGGTTGCCCCACGCACTTTTTGAATCGGGATCTCAAAACTGCTTTGGACTGCACGAATGGCCTCAAATACGCCGATTTCGAATATCAGTGCTGTGGCGGTAACAGATAGCTTGGCCATCTCACTTCTCCTTCATCTTTGCCAGTAGGTTCTTACCTAAAAGTGATGCAAATTTAGCGTCTTCTTTACCAACAATCCCTACACAGATCTTTCTAATTCGGCGGTCTTCATATGCAACTTCTTTGAGTGCAACGGTTAGAAGGTCAAGATTCTCAGGACTTCTGTCAAAGTTGGTGGCTATTTCAACCAGAAGCAGTTCGAACAAATTCCGCTTTGAACCAAAAGCTTTGTAGATACTGCCTCTCAATAAATTTGTTGCCTTCACTAAGTCATCAATAGAAGTTCCATGATAGCCCTGGGTGGCAAATAATCTAC